>JAYSKW010000159.1:0-3958 GCA_043726085.1 Limnoglobus sp. | reverse complement strand
GAACTTGGCGAACTTCGCCATATCGATCTTCGCTGGCATAATCGCAAACCTCCACGCGACACCCTTGGACTGGGCAGCGCACACAAAACAGACCGCACGGCACCTCGCCGCACGGTTCGATCATCTTAGGGAAATGCCGTGGGAGTGTCGTCGTGCGTGCGCAATCGCAAGTCGGCATGGTTTAAAAAGCGGTGTTTTTGGGTGCGTCCTTGGTTCTTCATTCTCTGGTAGCCGCAGGTCTTTAGCCTGCGCGGGGGCAAATACCCTCGAAAACCAGTCGTGGCGAGTCTTCGAGACGCGACGCGATCCGCACCATTCGTACATTCTTGGCGTACGAACCGTCGTGTTTCGCAGACTCACCACGACCCTCAGTCGTTGACGGTGGAGGTAACGCAGGCTAAAGACCTGCGGCTACCAGAATTGGCTATAAACGGACATTACTACCTAGGTTTGAACCATCCCCAAGTCGCACATGTAACGATTTCGCGAGCGAGTGGAAAGATTCCGCTCGTATCGCTTCACGGTGTCGATTATAGTTATCCAGGTTGTTCTGCCTGCGCGAGCCGAGTTGCTGTGAAAATGTTACCCACCCCGCTTGTTCTGCCTATTCAGCACGAATTACCCAGGGTATTGATAACGATTGTTCACTCGTGTAGGCGACGTGTCGTACCGTCGCTCCATCCGCTTCGGTATCGTCCTCGGTGTTCTCCCCAGCACCGCAGGAAAGAGGGCACGCAAACACCACGGGGTATTTGAGAAGCCGACGCGAGTGCCGATTATGGATGTCACCTCTGTCAACGTGGGAATGTCGCGCGATCAGTTTCTGTCGAACCTCGCCCACAGTCGTCTACTGTCGGATGCCGAGGTCGAACAGTTGACGGTAACGCACCCCGATGCCGACGTGATCGATCTGGCCAGCCTGTTAACGAAGGCGGGAACGCTCAACGATTATCAAATCGAAGCGCTTCACCAAGGGCGACAGGCCGAGTTGCGGATCGGCAATTACGATATCCTCGATAAGCTCGGTGCGGGCGGTATGGGAACGGTGTTTAAGGCACGTCATCGCCGGATGAAGCGCATCGTCGCGTTGAAAGTGCTCGCTAAGAATCTGTGTACGGACAACTCGTTCATCCAACGGTTCCAACGCGAAGTCGAGACGATCGCAAGGCTCAGCCATCCGAACATCGTCATGGCCTACGATGCCGATGAAGACGAGTGCGGTCACTTCCTCGTGATGGAGTTGGTCAACGGCCGCGACCTCACATCCCTCGTGGAAAAATCGCATCCGATACCCGTTTGGCAGGCGGTCGATGCGATTCTTCAGGCGGCACGCGGCCTCGGTTACGCACACGCGCAGGGTATCATCCATCGCGACATCAAGCCCGCGAACTTGTTGCGCGAAAATACCGGCATCATCAAAGTCACCGACCTCGGTTTGGCACGATTGAGCGGCGCGAGTCCGGAAGGCAGTGGCCTCACGCAAGCCGGGGGCGTGCTCGGGACGGTCGATTACATGTCGCCCGAACAGGCCGTCGATTCGACGACGATCGATCATCGTGCGGACATCTACAGTCTCGGCGCGACGCTGTATTACCTGCTCGTCGGGCAACCGCCGTATACGGGTAAGACGATCATGGCGATCTTGCTGAAACACCGCGAAGGCGTCGTGCCACGCATCGGTGAAGTGCGACCAGATGTGCCAACGGTCATCGATGAAATTACCGCCAAGATGATGGCCAAGTCGGTGACGGAGCGTTATCAGTCGATGGGCGAAGTCGTTTCCGCACTCGAGACGATTCTGCCGCAATTGGGTGGCAGCCCCACTGCGGCCAGCATCGGTGCGCCGTCGCTGAGCGGGGTTCTCGCATCGGGTTCGTCGGTGGCCGTGAATGGCCCAACATCGACGACGACCGTGGCACATCCCGTGTCGCTGTCGGTGGTGGTCGTCGAACCATCGCGCGTACAAGCGGGGATCATTCGGAAATACCTCGACGCGCAAGATATTATCACGGCCGCCGTGGTGGCCACGGGCAAAGATGCGATTGAAGCGGCACTGGCGAACAAACCGGATGCGATCGTGAGCGCGATGCATTTAGCCGACATGACGGGCATCGAACTCGCAACGCAACTTCGCACGCAAGTGAAAGAACACCCACCTGGATTCGTGCTGATTTCCTCGACCGATAGCGATGCTGCAAACAACACGGCACTGAGCCAGATGCACCGCGTGATACTGCTTTACAAGCCATTTACACCGGAGCAACTCGTACAAGCATTGAACGTCGTCACGGGGAAATCGCTCGTCGTGAAGGCAAGTGGCTCGTCTTCGGGGATGTCGATCGTTCGACCATCGGGTGGCTCGAGTTTGAACTTACCGCCGAAACGCGACCGCAGCACGCTTCGCGTACTGATCGTCGATGACATGCCGTCGGCACGCAGCCACGAACGCGCGGTATTGCAGTCGCTCGGGTTCTTGCATTTCGTCGAAGAATCCGATGGCACGCAGGCCATTGCCGCCGTCTCACGCGAGTCGTTCGATTTGATCGTCACCGATTACAACATGCCGAACATGGATGGCCTCGGCCTCGTGCGGTTTTTGAAACAGTATCCACCAACGACGGCCATCCCCGTAATCATGGTGACCTCCGAAAGCGATCCCGCAATTCTCGACCCCGTACGCAAGTTGGGCGTCGCGACGATCTTTGCAAAAGCGTTCCCCAACGATGCCGTGAAGCGAGCGATGAATCAACTGTTCGGAGAATGATGGCCATGCGAGTTCCGTTATGAATGAAGTCATCCGTGAGTTTCTGCTCGAGACGCACGAGAACCTCGCGCAACTCGATAGCGATCTCATCACGCTCGAAGACGATCCGACGGAACGCGAGACGTTGGCTCGCGTGTTTCGCACGCTGCACAGTATCAAAGGCACCGCCGGTTTCGTCGGCTTGGCGAAACTGGAAAGCGTCGCCCACGCCACGGAGAGCCTGCTTAGCCGTCTGCGAACGGGCGATTTCCGCTTCAATCGGGCGATTGCCACCGCGATGCTCGGCGTCGTCGATGCGATTCGCCAAATTCTCGGTAGCATCGAATCCAACGGCGACGAAGGCACCGGCGACTATCACACACTGATCGCGAAACTCGAGCGACTTCGCACCGCGGGCGGCATCGACGAAGTCGAACCGGCCGCAACGGTAACCAGCCAATCGTCCGTTCGCGCGGCAGCTCCCAAGTCGAACCTCAGCACGATTTCCCCGCCACCGGCCGCAACGAACTTGTCGACGATCGGCTCTCCATCTCAGTTCGTTCCGAAACCAGCACAATCTACAGTGGAGCCTAGCATACAAGAAGAAGCGCCGCTTACCGAAGCCGCCGAACCCCGCGCATCGACCGTTGCCGACAGCACGATTCGCGTCGATGTCGGGTTGCTCGACAAGCTCATGAATCTCGTCGGCGAAATGGTCATCGCACGCAACCAAGTCATGCAGTACAGCAGTACGCTCGAAGACAATGCGTTCGTCGGTACCGTGCAGCGATTGAACCTGCTGACCACCGAGTTGCAAGTCCACGTCATGAAGACGCGGATGCAACCGATCGGCAACGTGTGGAGTAAATTTCCGCGCGTTGTTCGCGATATGGCCATCGTTTGTGGCAAACAAGTCCGTTACGAAATGGAAGGTCAAGAGACCGAACTCGACAAAACCATCATCGAAGCGATCCGCGACCCGCTGACGCATATGGTTCGCAACGCCGTCGATCATGGCATCGAAAAGCCGGACGTTCGCGCGCGACATGGTAAGCCACCCGAGGGGAAGTTGCACCTGCACGCCTTCCACGAAGGCGGCAAAGTCATCATCGAAATTATCGACGATGGCGGCGGCATCGACCCGCAACGGGTGCGCAGTAAAGCGATTGCCTCGAAGCTCATCACGGTCGAAGAATCGTCGCGCATGACCGACCG
>JAYSKW010000158.1:0-1196 GCA_043726085.1 Limnoglobus sp. | reverse complement strand
GGTTTCGTGACATCGAACGTGCTGCTCAGCGAGGAGTTTTCTTCGGTGGCATAGCCCGTTTTACCGGGGAAGAACACGCCGATACCGCCGACGATCTGGTTGTTTTTGTAGAGCGGAATGCCACCGGGCAGCGTGGCGATACCTCGCGATTGCGCGCCGGGTAACAACCCCGATTCGACGCCGTAGGAATCGGGTGCGAATAGCTCTTGGCCCACCGGTACGAAGTTGCGTTCGAGGTTGAAACGCTGGTTGAACAGCACATCGTCGGTAGTGCCTTTGATGCGGTCCAAACCGGGGCCAGATGTACCATCGCGGTTGGTGTGTTCGATGCCGAAAAGATCGACTTGTGGCGTGAACGCGATGCCGGGCGGGAAGTGCCCCTTCGTGCCGACGGCGGCCACGAACCCCGGCCCGCGTACCGTCGAATTCGGGTTCGTGTCGTTCGGGTTGGAATCGACTTCGCGCTGCGTAATCGTCGATTGGCTGATGAACTGGATCGTGCGCGACGTGAGTGGGGCTTCGTTGTTGCCGAAGAACGCGCCGGTGCGCGCCTTGGCAACGGCTCCATCGATCGCGAACACGAGTTTCGCAGGGTCGTTCTGAATCTCGGCGGGTACGCCACTTTCGACGCGCACGCCGAGAATGCGGCCATTCCGGTCGACAATCACGATGATCGCATCGGTCGTGCTCGAAGCCGCTGCGGCACGCTTTAACAGCGCATCGACGTCACTAGCCGTCATCAGTTCCTGCGGCTGCCCGAGCGAGCCGAACGGGATCGGCAACGCATCTTCGCGCAACGACCGGCTACCCGGCGATGCGGTAATCGTGTCCAGCAAACCGACTTTGAACAAGTTGTCACGGCCACCGTTCCCGGTGAACGTATTCGAGCCAGTGCCGCCCTTCAGAACGTCCGCCGAACTGCCGCCAACCAGCACGTTCGTACCACCGCCGCCAGACAGTTTATTGCGGCCCGTTCCGCCGACAATCGTGGCCGGGATCAGCAACTTCCGCGAAATCAGCACCGTGTCGTCGCCGCCGAGCGCGTTTACCGAAATCGAGTTCACCGCCACGACGGCAAAACGGCCAATTTCATTGCCGTTATCGCGAACGACGACATCGGTCACGTCGCGGAAAATCTCGATGCGGTTGTCGAATTCGTTGCCCGTAACGGTGAGCACGTTCCCCGAGAGCGAAGC
>JAYSKW010000157.1:0-1439 GCA_043726085.1 Limnoglobus sp. | reverse complement strand
CTATCTGCGAAGTTTCAAACGCCGCAACTTCGCCGGAATGATGCTCGATGTGGCGGGTGAAAAGAACGGTTCGAAACGTTGGCTCGTTCGACGACTCGACTCGAAGGCAAAGCCCCAAACGGGGGATACGAGGCATAAGGGGGACGTTTCCGGGTTACTTCAAGTAACTCCACGGATGCCAGAGGCCCGCACGGGGGATACGGGGCATCCGGGGGATGTTTCCGCCGATGTTGCAACCTTGCGAAGTTCGCAACCTTCGTTCGGATCGATGGACTGGAAATCGCAAATGCTACCCGATTAACCCGTTCGTTCTCAAAACGCACCTGACGCGCCGCGTGCCGTCGGGTATACTTCACCCGCCTTATGGCACCTCTCAGAAAGACTATCACCGTGGCTAAGCCATTCAAGCTGTTGAGTACGCGAGCGCTTCCGCCGGATGCCGACATTCTCGAACACAACGGCAAGCCGCACGTTCGGATCAAGGAACGCGGACGCCCGATTCTGTGTCCGCTCACGAAAGACGCTCGAAGTTACCTTCGGCCCTCGAAGAAATGGTACTTCCAAATCCGCGACGCAACTGGCACCGTTCGCCGTGTCTTGGGGTTCGCCGATCTGAAGGCGACGGAACAACTCGCTGCGGAAATGGAACGCAAGGCATCGCGGGTTCGGAGTGGCTATACCGACCCGGCAGAAGAACACGCGGGCCGCCCGCTGGCCGAACACCTGAAGGATTACGCCGCGTACCTCGAAGCGAAAGGGAACGTACCGAGGCACGTTCGAGGTACAATCTCGAAGATCAAGACGGCATTTTCCAGTTGTGCGTTCGTCGCAGACGTGGACGCGGGCAAGTTCTCCGCGTGGCTGGCCAATCTGCGCCACTCGAAACGTACTGCCGACATTCCGCCGGGGGAAACGTTTGCATCGTCGGAAGTGGCGAAACTTTTCGGAATCTCAGCCGACGCGGTTCGCCGATTCGTGGCGCGGCACCGATTGCCGACCGTGGGGAACGGACCGGCGCGACGATTGCTCCGCACGTCGTTGGAAACAATTGCGGAAAACCAATCGAAAGGGGCCGGACCTGCGACCGCGAACCACTATCTAACCGCCGCACGCGGATTCTTCCGCTGGCTCGTCAAGCTGAAGCGAATTGGTTCTGACCCGCTCGAATCCCTGACGCTCGTAAACGCCGCCGTGGACGTTCGCCGAACGCGGCGCGAACTCACCGCCGAAGAACTTCGGTTGTTGCTCGTTGGTACGCGGGCAAGCCAAAGCACGTTTCGCGGGCTGACGGGTTCGGATCGGTACTTCCTGTATCTGGCCGCCGCTGGCACGGGCTTCCGTGCGAACGCTCTGGCGAACCTCACGCCTGCCGTGTTCGACCTCGATGCCGAAACGCCAACCGTGACGTTGGCGGCCCGCTTCAACAAGTCGCGAAAGCT
>JAYSKW010000156.1:0-10677 GCA_043726085.1 Limnoglobus sp. | reverse complement strand
CGGGGGCTTGTTCCGGTTTTCCCCGCGTTTGGCCATTCGCTCCCTACCAGACAGACGAAGATGGTGCCATCATCGTTTTGGATGAAAATGAAAAGTAGGTGGGATCGGTGTCGACAGGAAAAAGCGGGCCGGGTAGAAACCGCGCGACCCGCACAAACTGCCGATATTACTTCGCTTTGTCCAGATTCGCGGCGACGGCGTCCCAGTTCACGACGTGGAACCACGCCTCGACGTACTTCGCACGCAGGTTGCGATACTTCAGGTAATACGCATGTTCCCACACGTCGCAACCGAGGATCGGTGCCGCGCCGCCTTCCATCTGCGGGTTGTCCTGGTTCGGCGTACTCACGATCGCCAGCGGCTTGTCTTTGCCGGGAATCAGCCACGCCCAGCCACTGCCGAACCGCTTCGTACAGGCTTCGGTGAAAGCCTTTTTGAAGCCGTCGAGCGTGCCGAACGACTCGTCGATCTTCTTCAGAAGGTCGCCCTTCGGAGCGCCGCCGTCTTTCGCCATCACGTTCCAAAAGAACGTATGGTTCCAGTGTCCACCGCCGTTGTTCCGCACGCCCTGACGGGCTGCATCGGGTAACGCCTTCAGATTCGCCAGAACCTCTTCGATCGGTTTCGACAGCATTTCCGGCGCGTTCTTCTTTAGCAAGTCGTTCAGGTTCGTTACGTACGCCTGATGGTGTTTCGTGTGGTGGATCGTCATCGTTTCGGCGTCGATGTGCGGCTCGAGCGCATCGGCGGCGTACGGCAACTTGCCGAGTGTGAAGCCCGCGGCGGCTTCGTCGGCAGCGCGGCTCGTGGCGGGGACCAAAATCGCGGCAGCAGCACCTGCGGCCACCGTCAACGCTTCGCGGCGGGTCATCATGGCGGAAACTCCGTAAGGGAATGGTCGGTTCAACGACACCCGAATTGTACGCCTGACGCATTAAGTGGCGATGCCGAGATCCGACCAATACGCCGGTAGCGGCGCGTCGATGGCCATTCGCTCTTTCGTGAACGGGTGATCGAGTTCGAGCCGACGCGCGTGCAACGCGATGACGCAATCGCGTGGCTCGGTTGCGGGTGGGCCGAATGCGCGGGGCGTGGCGTAGGCCATGTCGCCCAGAACGGGGTGCCCGCGCCATGCCGATTGCACCCGCAATTGGTGCATTCGCCCCGTGATCGGCGCGAATTCGACGAACGTGCAATCCGACAGCGTTTGCAGAACGCGATACTCGAGCACCGCGAGTTTCGCACCCGGTTCGCCTGCCGTGGCCTTCACGACTTTCGCTTCGTCGGGCAGTTTGCGGAGGCAATCGTCCCAAATGCCGCTCTCTGGTGTGACGATGCCTTCGACGATGGCCCAATACGTTTTGCGAACGGTACGTTCGTGAAACTGCGCATGAACCCGTTGTGCGGCCTTCGTGTTGCGGGCGAAACAAATCGCACCCGTTACAGGCCGATCCAGCCGGTGTGGCACGCCGAGATACACCCCCGCCGGCTTGGCATACTTCACCTTGATGTACTCTTTGACCATCCCTTCGAGCGACGGTATCCCCGCCGGGGCCTGCGTCAGTAGTGGCGCGGGTTTATTCACGATCAGAAGATGAAAATCTTCAAACAGCACATCGGGAGACACGGGAACCTCGCACGAAGTGACGCAAAAAGTAATCAAAGTGCCGCGAAGTTAGCGAGCATCTTCAAACCGATGGCTTGGCTCTTCTCCGGGTGAAACTGCGTGGCGAAAATATTATCTCGCCAGATCACTGACGCGAACGGCGTCGGGTAATCGGTCGTGGCCGCCACGATTGCGGCGTCTTTTGGCACGGGGTAATAGCCGTGTACGAAGTAAACCGCCGGGTTCGGCGGTAAACCTGCGAACAGCGGGCAGTTCGGCGCGGTCAGCGTCAGCGTGTTCCAGCCCATGTGCGGCACTTTCAGCCTTGCGCCATTGACGTCGAGTAGCGGATTCGCGAACGGCACCACTTCGCCATCGAAGAGGCCCAACCCCGCGTGCAAGCCGTTCTCGTGGCCGCGTGCGAACAGCATCTGCATTCCGAGGCAGATGCCGAGGAACGGCGAACCGTCGCGAATCTTATCGATGATGACGCGATCGAGGTGCGTTTCGCGGATCTGCACCATCGCGTCGGCGAACGAACCCACACCGGGGAGTACGACCTTCGCGGCAGTGGCAATCTGGTTCGGATCAGACGAAATCTCGGCGGCGTGCCCGACCGCTTCGAACGCTTTTTGCACGCTCCGCAGGTTCGCCATACCGTAATCGACGATGAGTATTTTCGCCATGCCGTCACCCGTTCGTAGTCGCGTTCGTTGTCTCAACCGGCCCGCGTCGCAAGACGAGGCCCATTACTAACAGGCTACCCCCGATGACGAACGTCAGGAAAAGTAGCATCACGGAATCGAAGAACGCGATGCGCATCAGTTCGCCAAGCCAGGGCCACCCGAGCCAGCACGCAGCGATCCCGAGTGCGATTCCCGGCCCGAATGGCAGTTCGCTGTGCACCTCTTTGCCCATGAGATGCTGAATAATCTTGAGCGGCACGACGATCGGCAGCAAGATCATCGCCCCCGCGGGCAGCGACAGCACGGCGATCTGCCAGCCGAGGAACGCACCGGCCATCATCATCAGGTCCGCATCGCCCAAACCGAGCGAATCGCGACGGAAGCCGATCTCGAACAGGAACTTTACGGCACGCCCCGCGAACTGCCCCGCGAGTGCCCCCAACACGCCCGTAAGCAGGCCCATCTGCCAACTCCCGGCGGGTGCCCACGAAGGTGGCGGCCCCCAAAATGGCCACAACGCCAAGCCCGTTGGGATCTTTCCTTGCCACTGCGGGAGTATCCACGACGGATTCCCAACGAGGTTCGGCAACGCCGACGGTTCGCTCGGGAATGGCCACGGGCAGAAGGTGGACACCGCAATGCCGACTAAGGTTCCCGTGTACGTCAGTTGGCCAGGGATGATGCGGAACTTCAGGTCGATCATCGACGATGCGAGCAGTATCGAGAACAAAAACGCCAGCGACAGGAAGTGTATGCACGCCTTCGCGGGTGGCAACGCACTCATGCCGGTGAACGGGTGGAAGTTCAGGCCGGGGATCGCGTGCCAGTTCCCCAGGATTTCGAGCACGAACAACCCGAGGAACATCACGCCGGTACCGAGTTCAATCCACAGGTATCGGCTAGAAAACGTCGTTCCGCAGAATCGGCAACGGCCGCGTAAACGCAGGTAGCCGACGATCGGGAGATTGTCCCAGATACGCAGCGGTCGCAGGCAGGTCATGCACCGCGAACCGGGCCAGAGGACGCTTTTTTCGTAGGGAAGCCGTGCGATGAGCACGTTCAGGAAACTGCCGATACCTAGCCCGAAAACGAAGACCCAGAAGCACCAGACGACGATGGGGATGTTGTAAAGCCACTCCATGCCACCAAGATAGCGTTCGCGATGGCATCCGGCGATGCGGCCGCATCGAATCGTGCATGGGCGGTCGTTCGGTACAGCGGTTCGCGGGCCGCCATCAGTTCGACGACTTCGCGAAAACCACCCGTGGTCAACGTCGGCCGACGCTCGGCTGTCAGCGGGTCGGTCTGGATTCGTGGCCACACGAGTTCCGGCGTCGCGTCGAGCCACGCGACGAAACCGCTTGCCATTAAGAGTTCGCGGTTCTCCGCTCGCAACACCACGCCGCCACCCGTCGCGATAACGTGTTGGGGCTTCGCGGAAAGGTCGCGCAAAATCGCAGTTTCCAGGTCGCGGAACGCTGTCTCGCCCTCGGTAGCAAATATCTGCGCGATGGTCTTGTCCGCAACGTCTTCGAGAACGCTATCGGCATCGAGGAACCTCCAGCCGAGCCGAGCCGCGAGTTCGCGACCGACGGTCGTTTTGCCGCAACCGCGATAGCCGATGAGATAGATCACACTTTACCCTCCTTCCACCTCTTACCGTAAGGAATTTCGCTCTCACAATCGACCCGCGCTTCGTTCCGCAAACTACGCGGCGCGGCTAAACGATGGCCGTTTTTCTCCTTCTTGGCGAGCGGTGCGGCGTCAGCCCACTGATCCTGCCACAGTTATGTGCAATGCAAATGGATGGAGATTGCCTCGTCGAAATTGCTTTGTCTGCGACTCAGGTTGGATCAGGGGATTTACATGGCTTACATCCACCGCTCGCCTATACGTAGTGCTTCGCACGACGTAAGAGGGATGCAATCGATTAACAAAAACCCCCAGCTCAGTCGAACCAACGAGCGGAATCGAAAGACTCAGTCGCGATTACCAAATCGAGCATCGCGCGATACGCTGGGTATAAGATAGGCAAGTTCCTGTGATTTTGGGGTGGTATGAATCGCTGTAGCAGACGGCGGGCGTGTAGGCTTCTTGTGACGTGTAGCTCACCGGTGCCCCGCCGCTGCTGAGTTGGGTCGTTTGGCGGCCCGGAGGGCTTGCGGGTGGCAGACGACGAGCGGGTGGACTTTGAGGCGTACCGGCTTACGATGTTCCCGATCGACGGGCTTCCGGTGTCAGAGTTAGTTGCTGCCCTGGCATTGCTGCCTGCGGGCGCTCAGGTTCTGCGGCTCGACACGCGGCGGGACGGGTGGCTGTTCGTCCAGACCGGCCGGTTCTCGGGCATGCGGGCCGGCGGCGGGCAGCAGTTCCTGCTCCGCCGCACCGCGAGTGGGTGGGCGGTAGCTGAGGTAGGCTCCTGGCGGGCATGAGGCCGACGCCGCCCCCAGAACTTCTTCCGGCGGTGAGCAATAACCAGCCGTAGTGACTGGTGCTGTTTGTTGCCTTCGACGCACACCAATTGCGATGGCCGTCCTCGAGTTTTTCAAAGCATCAACTCCCACGACGTCAATCGCAACGCCGTTAGCGGTCACTTCGCGTGAAACTCCATCAGGCCCATGCCTTCGGTTCGGGGGGTTGCGTCGGCGGGGGCGTTCCAGGCGAGGATGCCTTTACCGGGGATCACCCGCACCACGTTCATCGCCCAGTGGTGGCCGCGTCTCGTTTGGCGGCCCGTCAGTTCGCTGAGCGGGATCGCGATCTCGGCAGTCCAGCCTTTCGCGTTCGGTTCGACCGTTACGAACCACTTCGGGTTCCAGGTCTTGTCGCCGGTGCAATCCTCGGCGGCACAGCCACGACGATCGACGCACAACCGATAATAGCTTCGGTAATCGCGATCGATGTCGAGCATAATTTCCACACGATCGTTCGCCGAAAGATCGTCATCGCGGCGGCGCGTCTCCGGTTTCGGTGGCACTTCGCCGGGTGGATTTTCGCACGATATCCCGACGTAGAGAAACTCGTCGTCGAACGCGAAACGGGCTTCGGTGCCGTGCGTACTTGCGAGTTCCGTCGATACGGATCGGACAGAGAAGGGAACGATATTCTTCCAACATTCCTCGTCGAGTTTGCCGTCGAGGATTGGCCGCGTCGCGATCTTTTCGCACATCGCTATTGGCTTCACGGCTGTGGCTGCCGAGCCGCGATTCGCCAACCAGAGTTCCGACGCCACCGCATCGAACCATGGGTTTTCGCCGGGCACCAGGGTCTGGCCGATCATCGTGCGATGATAAATTTTCAGCGTCCGGTTGGCGTCGGCGTTGAAGCCGAGTTTCAGTCGCGACGCATGGAAACCGAGTGCCAGATCGGGTTCGCGGCTCGCCAGTGGGTTCATCGCGAACATCCGCGCTTCGAGGTTCGTCCCCGCCATCACCCACTCTCCCTCGGCTTCGGAGGTGCGGAACTTCCATCGCGTTTTTTGCGTGAGCGGCTCGGTGAAACCGACCGGAATTAATTCCATCTCCAGCCCTTTTACGTTCGGCAGTTCGACGAACTCCGTCGCTCGTAATGCGGGGAAGTGCCCGAGTTCCATGCGGCGAACCGCTTCACCGCTCGAATGGAATCGCATGAGCCAACGACACGCCTCTTCGGAACGCGGCTGGAGCGGATATTTTTCGCTGGCGTGTGCAAACAACTCCCGTGCGTGCGACCAACGACCCGCCTCCGCGAGGTGTTCACCCGTCTCAACCAGTGCATCGGCCGCATCGGCATCGGGCATCACCGCGAGCCGATCCTTGAGATTTTTCCACTCGCTCGTGAAGTCCGCATCGGCCTTCGTTAGCAACTCGGCGGCTTTCGCGAATGCCGTGCGGCTCTCCATTGCATTTCGGCGTACTGCGATAAATTCCGGCGTGAAACCGCGATACGATTCCGCTCGTCGTGCGAGGCCGCCACGTGCCAGCGTCGTTCCGGCCATCAGTTCTTTGTCGGCTTCAGAGCCAGCTTTGCGGTGCGAAATCAAACGGTAACCCGTGTGGTCACGGACATCGCACGCTAATAGTATCTGTGCCGATTTCGCAATCTCGTTCGGTGTCTCGGCGAGCGCGTCGACGAATGCGGAGTCGTCCACAATCACTTGTGCGTGGGCGTCGGTGTCGGAGATCGCGTAGAGCTTTTGCGTCGCGTGTGCGTTCAAACCGAGTGCGGAAAGCTGTTCGGGGTACATCGTCGCATCGGCGGCACGCTTGAACGCTTCTTGCATCGTCGCCAACACGAGTTGCTCGGCAGCGGGCGCGTTGGTCGCGATCGAATCGGTGAGGATCACTTCGGGACGCCACACGCGGATGGTCAGCACCAGTTGGCGGAGCAGTTGTTCGTTCGCTTTGCCATCGTGCAAACCGTGCCAAAACGCCAGCAGTTGTTGTGCACTCAGGCCGCTCGCATGTCCCGGCACGGGGAACGACCAGAGCGTTTCCGCCGTCGCGCCCGACACCGAACGCATCGCTTGCGAGATCTGAAATTCGTTGGTCGCACGCTTCGGGTCGGCCGTTTTCGCATCGGCGGACGTCACTTGCACCGCCGCGGTCAGGTAGCCATCTTTCCCCGCGAGTTGGGCAATCGTGCCGTACGGAATGCCTTTGCCGGAAGCATTGATCGTCAGAATCGCGGCACGGTGGCCACCCGATTTCCGCGAGGTCCACGTCTTGCCGCCATCGATGGTGCCGAGGATCGTACCGAGTTCGCCGACCGCCCAGCCAGTGTTCGCGTCGAGCATCGTAATCGCGTGAAGTGGCACCGATGCGATCGTTTTGCGGATTTCCCACGTTCGGCCAAAATCGGGGCTAAACAGCACGACCGAGCCGGGCCGTCCGACGAGCCAGAGGTTCTGCCCGACTGCGGATACCGATTGAAAATCGCACACCGAACGGGCATCGCGATCGAGTGGCAATTCGACGTGCGACCACGTGCCATTCGGCCAGTCGCGATCGACCATCACCAGCCCGCCATCACCCGCGACAATCGCTTCTTTGCCAGTTATTTTCACGGCACGCACGCTGCGATTGCCGGGGATTTCCATCTGGCTCGGTTGCAACGGCCCATCGACGAACTTCGCCGATTGCGACCACGCACCGGCGATCAAACCGCTTTTGCTATCTTGGAAATCGCACGCCAGCCACGTCGCGATTCGCGGCCCACTGACCGGTCGCCAACTGCCGCCGCCATCGTTGGTTGTGAACGTGCCTGCGGGGTAACCGGGACAGCCATCGCCGACGACGATGCCGTTCTTCTCGTCGAAAAACCGCACGATATTCAGCCCCGGCAGCAGATTCGTTGCCGTTTCGTTCCACGAAATCCCGCCATCGGTCGTGTGCAACAGCACGCCCATGCTCGCCGCATCGCCCGCTTTTTCGATGCGCCCCGCTACCCAACCGGTGTACGGCGTCGAGAAATGCACCGAGCGCAAACTGGCCCGCGAACCCGATTTCTGCCGTTCCCAGTTCTTGCCACCATCGATGCTGTGCCAAATCACGCCATCATCGCCGACGCTCCAGCCTTCGTTTTTGTCGACGAACTGAATCGCACGAAGCGACGCATCGTCGAACGTCGGCATCGGGGCCGCGGTGGCGTTGGTACAAAAGGCTAACAGTAGTGAGATTACGGCAACTCGCATTGCGACGACTCCGAGCGGTGAACGACGGCGTTTGCTAATGTGTAACAAAATGCCGACGCAGTAAGCTAGGCGAACTCAACGCATCGTGAATAAAATCACTTATATGATTACGCGACTCTTACGATTTCGATAGTCGAACGATGGAAATGCAATTTGCCCCGTGAAAAGTGATTAACGATCTGTCGAGAAATGTCTGCAAGAGAATCGAAAAGCGGGATACGAGAGTCGAACTCGTTTCACAGCCTTGGGAAGGCTGGGCACGACCGGTATACCAATCCCGCAACACAATTAAGTTAGCGAACGACGCCCGTTTGTTCAACCGCAGTCTTACGGTTCCACTGTGACGGGTGGGGCCTTCGGTGCGTCGAGGTCGGCGGTATCGAGGCGGCCTTCCGTGTGGAGTTGCCGGAAGATCGCGACTGTTTCCTTGATGCCGTCGTCGAGTTTCGTTCGCGGCATCGGCCCGAGATCGCGCTGGAGTGCGGCATCCGAGAGATCGAACGCGATCGCGATTTGTGTCGTGCCGATGGTGACCAGTTTCTCGGCTTGTGGCAACACGCGGCAGAGTGCGGCGTAGAACTCGCTCATCGGCACGACGGCCCCGCGCAAGTTGTAACTCTTCGCGCCGGTGTAAGGCCGTTCGAGACTGTAAATGAAGGTTTTTGCCACGTCGTCGACGTATTGGAAATCGGTCCAGCCGCCGAAGCTGATGTCGTACGGTCGGCCGAGCATCACGGCTTTGATTGCCTTCGTCGGCTCGCTCGTCATGCCGAGGTCGCGGCCGACTCCGTAGACGGTCCAGGGTCGCAGGCCGATGCTGCTGAGGCCGTTGTCTTGGAAATAAAGCCTCGCGTTGGCTTCGTTGCAGCACTTGAACGCGCCGTAATGCGTGCTGGGCATCAAGAGCACATCGTCGCTCAGCGGGCTGTTCGTGTACTTGTCCGGCCCACCGTAGACGGCGGCGGAACTCGCATACACGAGGCGCTTGACTTGTTCGCCCGTCGCGCGGATCGCCTCGAACACCGCGAGGGTGCCGATGATGTTCACCTTCGCGCCCAAGATCGGGTCGGCGCGGCATGTCGGCACTTGCAACCCCGCAAGGTGGATGATGTGCGTGATCGATTTGTCGGTGATCGTGCGAACGAGTGCGGGCAAATCGGTGACGTCGCCTTGTACGAATTCGACCTTCGCCACTTCGGATTCGGGCAAGATCATCCGCAATCGCCGCGCGTCTTCCTTGAGGTCGAACACGTAGACATCCGCACCGCGGTTGAGCAGGTTGCGGATAATCCAGGCCCCGATGAAGCCGTAACCGCCCGTGAGAAGAACTCGCATAATCGACTGCTCCGAAAGGTTATTCCGTAACGGGAGGGGAGGGCGGTGTCGGTGCGACAGCACCTTCGATGGCTTCTTCGGCGATCGTTTCGCCGACGTTTTCGCTTGCGACTTTCGCGAGGGTAATCAGCTTGTCGCCCTCGTTGAGGTTCATCATCCGTACGCCCTGCGTGTTCCGGCCAACGAGGCGAATCGCGACGATTTTATTACGGGTGACCATACCCTGCGAAGTAATCAACATCACTTCGTCGCCATCGCGTACCGCTGCAATCGCGATGACGTTGCCGTTGCGGCTGCTGGTTTTGATGTCGCGAACGCCCTTGCCGCCACGGCGTTGTTTGCGATAACGCATCGACGCACGATCCGTCGGCAACTCCGCTTCTTCGCCTTCCGGAGCCTCGCCTTCCGGAGCCTCAATTTCTGCCACTTCCTCAACCGGCTCCGGTGCGGTGGCGTCGTCGTCGAGTTCTTCGGCGAGTTCACCTGCGGTGTTCGGCCCGAACGGGGTGCGTTTGCCGTAGCCGTTTTCGCAGACCGTGAGCAAGAAACCATCGGGGTCGGCGACGACCATACCGATGAGGACATCGTCGGTCGAGAGTCGAATACCTTTGACGCCGCGAGTGTTGCGGCCCGTGTCGCGGGCATCGGATTCGGCGAAGCGGATCGCCATACCGTTGCGGGTACTGAGCATGACTTCGTCGCCGATTTTGGTCATGCAAACTTCGATGAGCGTGTCGCCCTCTTCGAGCGAAATGCCGATGATGCCGCCGGCGCGTTGACGGCGATAATCGGTGAGCGGCGTCTTCTTGATGATGCCGCGCCGCGTCGCCATCAGTAGCGAATAGCCTTCTTCGAAAGAGCGCACGGGGATGACGCTCGTGATTTTTTCGTCGGGCTTCAGCGAGAGCACGTTCGCGATCGATCGGCCCGATGAGGTGCGGTTCGCCGTGGGAATCTTAAAGACGCGCAGCCAATACAACTGCCCGCGATCCGTGAAGCAGAGCAGGTAGGCTTTCGTCGAGGCGACGAAGAAGTGTTCGACGAAATCGTTGTCGCGCAGGCCACCTTGCACGCCTTTACCGCCACGCCCCTGCACGCGGTAGGTGTCCAACGGCATCCGTTTCATGAAGCCTTCGTGGCTGATCGTCACGACGTTCGGCTCGTCGACGATCAAGTCCTCCAAGTCGAGGTCGCCGCCGTCGTCGCAGATTTCGGTGCGTCGGTCGTCGCCATACTTGTCGCGGATTTCTTCGAGGTCGCTGCGGATGATCGCGGACACCTGCGCATCGTCGCCGAGGATCGTGTCGTAGCCGCGAATCTGTTCGCGGAGCGACTTGAATTCCTTCAAAATCTCGTCGCGTTCGAGGTTCGCCAACTGG
>JAYSKW010000155.1:0-6269 GCA_043726085.1 Limnoglobus sp. | reverse complement strand
TCGACGGCGAGACGTTCGCGATGGCGGGAGTGAACCGCTTTCACAACATCGCCAACGAAAACCTGACTTTACGGATCGGGATGCAGTTGATCGCCAGGTACTCGGCGACGGTCAGTTTCGATTTCGGCAGTGCGGTCATGTTCTGTTCCACTGGTAAGCTGTTAGTTTAGCACCTCGTACGGCTCAGTGCGACCGTCCCAGGTGCAACTCGCCGCCGAAGAAGTCGCTCTTCATCCCCGTTACGGTCATGAGCATTTGCCGTTTCACGTAGGGAATCTTCGGCAGTAGTGGCAACGCGATATCGCGCCCCCACGCCAGGATGGGCCAATCGGATTGAAAGAACGGCGACAGTGCGAACGTGATCAGCGAATAGTAGCGGATGTACGCACGCTGTTGTTGGCGGAACGCGGTGAATGCCGCGTGCGGCGATCGGGATTCGCGCAAGCATTCGGAGAATCGGAACGCATCGACGAGCGCGAGGTTCATCCCTTGGCCGAGGTGCGGACTCATCCCGTGTGCGGCATCGCCCAGAAACAGCGTCGTGCGGTCGAACCAGCGCGGCATCCAGACGTGCCGGTACGACGTAAACAGCAACTGCTGCATATCCGCGATGAGTGCGAGTACCGGCTCCGATTCGGGTGCAAACGCCAAGATTTCCTGCTTGAGCGCAGCCAACCCGCGCTTCTGCAAAGCCGGGTAATCGCGTTCGGGCAGGCCCCAGTACATCGTGCAAAGCCCGTCGCCCATCGGCATCAGGCCGAACAGTTGCCGGTTCCCACGCACGACCTGCAACAACCGTCCCGGTACCGCCAACGGCGCGATAAACCAGAGCGTGCCATGTGCGTACTTCCAGGTATGGGCACGCATCCCGCTGGCTTCGCGCATCCGCGAACGCGAACCGTCGGCGACGAGCAGAAAGTCGAACGGCCCATGACGGCGCTGGCACGAATCGCGAACCCAAACGCCCTGCGCATCGATCTCTCGACCCACCGACACGCAGCCCGTGGCGATGCTCACGTCGCACTTTCCAAGCTGTTCGTGCAGTGCAGTGAACAATGTGCCGCGATGCACGCCGTACGCGCGACAGTCGGGGCCGTAGTCGGCATATCGCGTGCAAATGAGCGTGGAGCCGGAGAGTTGCCGCGCGTACAGTTCTTCGAGCGGGGCCGCATGTTGCAGGACGTGTTCGCGGAGGCCGAGGTGTTGGAGTACTGTCTGTCCGGACTTCTGGAGAAGGATTCCCGCCCCCTTCGCGCCGAGTTCGGGTGCCTGTTCGACGATGGTGACGCGGTGGCCATCGCGTGCCAGAAACAGCGCCGCCGCCGCGCCTGCCACGCCGCAGCCGACGATCCCAATTCGATACGTGTGGGACATCGGCCGCACCCCCCAGGAATGTCGCTTTACTTCGGCTTCGCCGTCAGCAGTTCGAGCTTCATTTCTTTGAATCGCACTTCCATCGGCCCGCCGCTATGGACCTGGAACGCGATCAGTCCACGGCGTGCGAGTAAGTCGTCTTGCGGGTAATCGGTACAGAGCGTGCCGTTGATGCGAATGCGTACCGTTCCCTGATACGCTTCGATCGAGTAGTCGTTCCAGTCGTCGGGTTTCACGAGGTTTTCGCCGCCCACTTTGGCTAACAAGCCGCGACCACTTTCTTCGTACAGCTTGCCCCACCAACCCGCGCCGATGTCGGCTTGCGGCCCGCGCATTTCGCCATCGGGCAATGGCACGCTACGAAACTGCACGCCGCTGTTTTCTTTGTTGGGCGTCAATTTCACCTTCAAACTGAGGCGAAAATCGGCTACGTCGAATTGCGACTTCAGGAACGTGTTCCGCTTAAGCCCCGTTTTTGTCTTGCCGACAATCTCGCCGTTCTCGACGCTCCAGACATCTTTATCGCCGTCCCAACCGGTGAGATCTTTGCCGTTGAAGAAGTCTTTGATGTTCTCCGCCGTCGCCATGATCGGCACCTGCTGGTTGTGCTTCAGGTATGCAATCAGTGCCTGCAACTCGGCATCGTTTAGCGTCTTCGTCAGGTCGTTCGGCATCATCGAATCCGCCGATGGCGTGCGTTTCTCAATGTCGGTCACGGCGAGCGTCAGCGTCTCGGTGGCGGTGGCGACGGTCAGCGTCGCCTTCGTTTCTTCCTTGATAATGCCCGTAATCACGCGGCCATCGAGCAGTTCGAGCTTCGTGGCGGCGTACTCTTTCGGAATGATGGCGGAGGGGTCGAAGATGTTTTCGAGTAGGTAGTTAAGGTCTGCCCGGTTCGCGCCGGTGATCTCCGGCCCGACCTTGCCACCGGTGCCGTAGAGCGTGTGACACTGCGCACACACCTTCGCGTAAATGGCACGCCCTTGCGACATGTCCGCGCGTGCCAGCGTGGCCGGTGCGAGTTTCTTCGCCCAGTCGGCGATCAACTTCTTGCGGTCGGCAGGCGTATCGCGAACGGTGCCCCAGACGGACGCGATCTTCGCTGACAATGCGGTGTCGCCGATGTTGCGAAGTTGGCGAATCGTCTCGGCAGGAATGTCCGACGCGGGTAGCGTCTTGGCTTCGACGGCACCCAACAACGCGAGCGCGTAACTCGCGCGGCTCGACAGCGTGGCGATGGCATCGCGCTTCTCGGCCGAGCTGAGCATCGGATAAATCGCGAGCAACATCGTCGATGTGCTCTCGTTCTCCTCCACGGCAGCGAGCGCCCGAATACATGTCGCACGCATCGCTTTGTCGTGCAGCATCAATCGCAAGAAAATCGGCAACGCCGGGTCTTTCGCTTCGAGTAATGTGGCCAGTGCGGCCTGCCGTTTCGCGACGTCGTTTTTTGCGTCGAACATCAATTCGCGAAGTTCATTCATCGCCTCGACGTTGCCGAATTTCACCGCCAGCGATTGCGACAACTGGCGTACGTCGGCGTTGTCGGTTTTGCTCAACTTGGCGTATGCATCGTTCCAGCCGTTCGGGGCAGTGGTGGTCCGTTTCCCCCTCACCGACTCTTGCAGACCGCGCAGATAAATCAGCTGATGTTCAGCGGTGGTGGCTTCGTTCAGACCTTTGACGAGCGAAATCGTGGCAGCCGACGTACCGAGCGAACCGACCCGCCGTGCCGCGAATTGAAAGACCAGCGGGATCTTTCCATCGGCGGCGAGTTTCAATGCCGTGGCCGGGTCACTCTCGCAGAGCGGTTCGAGTGCGTACCAATAGAGATACGGCAACACGGGATCGTTCGCGTCTTCAGCGTGAACGAGCAACTCACCGAGTAGCGTTCGTCGCTTCTCAATGGGAATCCGGCCCGCGATGGTCGCAAGCGTCCGCCGCACGATTGGCGAGTGATCGTTCTTTGCCGATGCTTCATAAAAATCGTAGCGATTTTCGGAATGAAGGAGTCCCCCACTTCTCACCGAAGCGGACGTGTCGGCACCCGTGAGACGTGTCATCCGGTCGCGTGGGGCACCGGTCACATTTAATGTCCAGAACGCGCGAAGCCGGTTTCGTTCGGACGGGTCGGTTTC
Organism: Limnoglobus sp.; assembly: GCA_043726085.1. Lineage (GTDB taxonomy): Bacteria > Planctomycetota > Planctomycetia > Gemmatales > Gemmataceae > Limnoglobus. The sequence continues at coordinate 2,757 of JAYSKW010000155.1, read as the reverse complement.
GAGGATTTTGAAAGCCACTTCCTGAACGTTACTCTGGCGCTCCTGCAGAATCCGCCGTGCGTGCCGTGCCATCCACTCGTTGTCTGAGAGTTGCAGTTTCACCAACTCTTCGTCGCTCTGTTTTTGCAAATCCAGCCCGACGACGGGCTTCGCGTCCTTGTGGCTGATTTTGAAGATGCGGCCGTTGGTGCGATCCCAGATCTCTGGCTCGTTGCGGTGGCAAACTTGCTTGTCCGACCAATCGCTGAAGTAGACGTTGCCGTCCGGCCCCGCCTGGATGCCAACGATGATGCAATGTTTGTCGTGGCTGAACAGGAAGTCCGGATTGCGGTCGCCGACGTAGCTGCTGCCGTTCGGTTTCACAACATCGACGTTGATGCGGTGCCCGTGAATGTTGCCCATGAACAGCTTGCCGTGATACTCTTTCGGCCACGTTCCACCCTGATAACACAACAGCCCACTGTGCGCGTGACCGCCACCGAGACTGCCGCTGATCGCGTTCCCCGCCCACTGGTTCGCGCCCTGCCAGTGCCGGTGCGTGGCAATCGTTTTGATGTCGTCGTAGGTGTACGGGTTGAAGTGCTGCCCCGCTTGGCGCTGGTAGCGGCCACCTTGCACGATGTGCCAGAGGTGCGGAATCACGCAGGCTTCGATGAAGAAATCGCCGTGCGAATTGTAGTCCAACCCCCACGGGTTCGAGGTGCCCTGCGCGAAGACTTCAAACGAATGCCGCGTCGGGTGATACCGCCAGATGCCCGCGTTGATCGGCGTGCGATCCGCGTTCTTCGTGCCGGGTTTGCCGACGTTCGAGTGCGTGAACACGCCGTGGCAACCGTACAACCAGCCATCCGGCCCCCAGATGAAACTGTTCAGGGTTTCGTGCGTGTCCTCGTAGCCGAAACCATCGAGGAGAATTTTCGGCTCGCCCGCCTTGTCGTTCGCATCGGTGGGGATGAACAGCATGTACGGCGCGGCCCCGACCCAGACGCCGCCGAAGCCGTATTCGATGCCCGAGACGAGGTTCAAGCCTTCAAAGAAGACTGTCTTTTTGTCGAACTTACCATCGCCATCGGTGTCCTCGAAGATCAAGATTTTGTCGCCGAGCTTGCGATCTTTCAGCACGGGGCCAGGCTCGGCATTCCGCTTCGGGTAGGTGTACGCTTCGACCACCCACAACCGCCCGCGATCGTCGAAGCAGAACGCAATCGGCTGGTGTAGATCGGGTTCGCCCGCAAACAGCGACACTGAAAAACCGTTCGGCACCGTCATGTTCTTCGCGGCATCCTCCGGCTTCTGCCCCGCGTATTTGTAATCGTCCGGCACCGCCGTTTGTGCCACTCGCTCCTCGACTTTCGGCTTCTCTCCGTGGAAGCGAAAGTCGTCGAAGTTAATGTGCCCCCATCCGCCACTGTGTTTGTCGACGATGCGGATTTGGATCTCTTTGCCGTGCCATTTCGTCAAATCGAACGCCACCCGTTTCAGGTTCTCGCTGTCCTCGCCACTCGCACGGAAGATCACCTCTTTCGTCTCGGTGGCGACAACTTCGACGTAGGTTTCCTTCACGTGCGAACCGCCACCGATCAGGAAACTGCCCCACGGGTGAGCGACCGCGAACGGCACACTCGTCAGCGTACCTTGCGGTTTATCGCCGAGTATCTCGTAGCTGCCGATCCAGAACTTCCCCTGATGGTCGGACTTGCTATCCGCACGCCGCGGCGCAACCGTGTCGCCCGCAATCGGTTGACCGGTGAACGCTTCGCCGGTCGCGGTCCAGTCCTGGAGTGTACCCGTCTCAAAATCGAGGTTGAGTGGCTTGCCGTTCTTACCAACGGGCGGCACACCGGTAGCGGTATCTGCCGACGGGATCGCCAGTATCAGCGCGAAGAGGAGTGCGTTCATTCGGGGAGCTCAAAGTGGTGGGAGAACGATGGGGTTTATGTAACCGCAACGAGTGTCGAGAACAAGTACCGGCAACTCTTCGTCGAAAGCGTATCTTTAAGAAGAGTGACGCGATCACGTGCCCGACAAGGTGTTCCCATGTCTGCCTTCGCCGATGCGTGGATTCTGACCGGCCCGACTGGTAGCGGCAAGTCGGCGCTGGCCATCGCGCTGGCGAAGCAAATCGGTGCGGAAATCGTCGCGATGGATTCGATGACGGTGTATCGCGGCATGGACATCGGCACCGCGAAGCCGACGGCGCAGGAACGCGCCGAGGTTCCGCATCATCTTCTCGACGAACTCGAACCGCATCAATCGGCAAACGTGGCGTGGTGGCTGGAGCGGGCAACGAGCGTCTGTGCGGAGATACGTTCGCGCGGCAAGCGGCCGTTGTTCGTCGGCGGTACGCCACTCTATTTGAAAGCGATTCGGCACGGCTTGTTCGACGCCCCGCCCGCCGATCCGGCCATTCGCCTCAAATGGGAAGCGTTTGCGGAACGGCACGGCAAGCCAGAATTGCATGCGAGATTGAAGGCCATCGATGCAAAATCGGCCGCGAGGTTGCACCCGAACGATATTCGCCGCGTGGTGAGGGCGCTCGAAGTTTACGATCTGACGGGCCAGCCGCTGAGTTCCTTTCAACAAACGTGGGATTCGCCGAGTTTCGGGAATACGACGCCGATAACCGCAGCGATCCCGTGTGCGATTCTCGAATGGCCGCGCGAAGAACTGTACGCCCGGATCGATCGCCGCGTCCGCACGATGTTCGACGCCGGTTGGCTCGACGAAGCTCGCCGCCTACGTTCGCTTCCGCAACCG
>JAYSKW010000154.1:0-1285 GCA_043726085.1 Limnoglobus sp. | reverse complement strand
ACATTAAATTAGAACACGGATAGGAGCCACGCTGATGATCGCGAGACTTTGGGCGAAGGCGCTAGTTTGCCTAACGCTGGCAATCGGCACAACCGTCGGAGGCCCCAAGCCGATTTTGCTGAAAGATTCGCCTGCACCGCCGCCAGGCTTTCCCACGTTCAAAGTGCAAGAAATCGACTCCGGGTTGAAGATCGGTTACGCCGTCGTCATCGAAGATATCAACGGCGACAAGAAGCCCGACATCGTCGTCGTCGATCAACACAAAGTCGTCTGGTACGAAAACCCGACGTGGAAGAAGCGCGTGATCCTCGATGGCAAAACGAAGCCGGATAACGTCTGTATTTGTGCGCTCGACATCGACGGCGATGGCGACCTCGAACTCGTGATCGGTGCAGGTTGGAAGCCATTCGACACGAAGAACCCCGGCACGCTCCAGTGGCTCAAACGCGGCAAATCGCTCGACGACGAATGGACGCTCCATGCGATCCCCTGCGATGAGCCGCTGGTACACCGCATTCGTGTGGCCGACTTCGACGGCGATGGCAAACTCGACATTGTGATGGCCCCGCTGATGGGCCGCGACGCGAGCAAAGAGAAGAACTGGATGGACGGCCGACCCGTACGCATTCTCGGTTACAAAGTGCCAAAAGAACCGATGAACCCGGAGAGTTGGAAGCCGCTGGTGATAAACGATCAGCTACACGTCGTTCACAACATCATGACAAAGGGACCGTACGAAGGAGAAGTTCGTGAGACGAAATGGAACCTCTCTGCCGCGAGTTACGAAGGCGTAACGGATATCAAATGGAAAGTTCGCACTCTTTTTAATCCGAACCCGTATTGCCTCGGCGAACAAAGCGATCCGAAAGGGAGCCGCGGTACCAGCGAACTCACGTCGGGATCGGATGCCATCGCAACGATAGAACCGTGGCACGGCAATCAAGTCGTCACGTATCGTTACGATATTCTCGGCAAGCCGTTCACACGAACGATCATCGATAATCAACTTCGCTGGGGGCACGCCGTGAAGATGGCAAACCTCGATGGCCAGGGGCAGGACGAAATCATCGTTGGCGTACGAGACGATCCGAATCCCAAACTCGGCGACACATTCAAGGAACGTCGCGGCATCCGCATTTACAAAAACCCCGCACCGAAGATCAGTGCCGAACAGAAGTGGGAGCGTTACATCCTCGAAGACGGCGGCGTGGCAGTCGAGGATTTAGCCGTCGGCGACCTCAACGGCGACGGCAAACCCGACATCGTCGCGGTGGGCCGCGCGACC
>JAYSKW010000153.1:0-8816 GCA_043726085.1 Limnoglobus sp. | reverse complement strand
CTCGGCTACAAATTTCAACGACCGAAGCTGAACGCATGGCAACGCGACTTCGAGGTTCGCCCGGTCAAGATGGGACTCGCCTACGAGAAGTTCCGCTACCCCCTGAGCGATGTCGCAGGGTTAATCAAAAAAACGACGACGAATAGCGGCTCCGGCGAAACGAAGATCGACCTCGCGGGTACCGGTAGCGGACAGCGAATTGAAGTGAAAGGGACCGTGTCGGGCGATGGGCCAGACCCGTTCATTTCGTTGAAGATCAGCGGGAACAATATCCCCGTCAACGAGCAACTGTTCGCGGCACTGCCGAGCGAGAAGTACGCGAAAGCGTTGCGGAAACTGCGAGCATCGGGTCGCGGCGATTTCGTTGCCGAGGTTCGCCAACTCGCGAACGTGAACAAGCTCGAGAACGTCATTCGCATTCAGGTCTACGATAGCGCACTCGATTACACGTTGTTCCCATATCCGATCGAAAAAGCGAGCGGCAAGATTGCGGTGTTCGTGACCTCGACCGACACCGAGCGCCCGATTCAACCGGGTGGTATGCGGACCGAACTGCCCGATACGGACCACATCGAACTGCGCGAATTCACCGGTCGTCACGCCGGCGGGAACATCTGGCTGAAGGGCGACATCGACCCGATTCCCGGCAGTTTAGACCGTAAACTCGCGTTCTCGATCTGGGGGAGAAACTGCCCGATCGACGATCACCTGCGTGCGGCGCTGACTGCGATCAAGCTCGATAATGTCTGGCGGACTTTTTCGCCGCGCGGCCAACTGACGTTTGCCGTCGACGTCGATATTACCGACCGCGTTGCGGTTGCGGGGAATCCGACGCGCCCGCCACTTGGCCCCGTATTACCGCCGAATGTGCCAACACCGTACGGAAGATTAATGGGGCGAGATCGATCCGGAGCCAAGATGCCAACCGTGCCGTTCAACCCGGCGACCGACCTAAAACTCGCGTTCCATTTCGAGGGGCCGAGCGTCACGCCGGACTTCTTCCCCATCGCGATCGACCGCCTCGCAGGCCGGTTGAAGTACGATGGCACGCAAGTGAAGCTCGAGCATTTTAGTGGGATGCACGGCGACGCGAAACTGAAGCTGAACGCCGCCGACGTGCGGTTCTACGATGGTGGGCAAGTCTGGGCGAACATCGGGAAACTCGAGATCGCGCCACTGATTATCGACGACGAGATTTTGAACGCATTGCCATCGGGGTTACGCCGGGGCGTCAAGGAAATGAACCTGCGTGGCCCTGCCGAACTCATGCTGAACCACCTCGTTGTGCTGACGGCAAAGGACGGCACGCCGGGCGACGAGCCGCGCGCGTTACCGAAACTGCCGCCGACGGCGATGCGAAATACGTCGCCCATCGCACGCGGGCAAGCACCGGGTTCGTTCAGTCCAACAGTGGAACCGGCGGACCCCGATGTCTTCTGGAACGGCGAACTGCGCCTGTTAGGTGCATCGTTCGACATCGGCGTGCCATGCGAACAAGCGGCGGGGAAACTCGCAATCAGCGGGCGTTACCACGGTACGCACCTCGGCAAAGTCGCGGGCAACTTGTGGCTGGATCGCGCGTTACTCGCGCAGCATCCCGTGACGGCGGTGAAGGCGACGTTCGATGCCGACCCGCAAACGATGAACCCCGGCAAGCCCGGCGAACTCCTGCCCGTCGCGTTCAAATTCACCGACCTGACCGGGTCGCTGTTTCGCGGCACCGTGGGTGGCACGGGTCGGGTTGTGCTGTCGGACCCCGTCCGTTATAGGCTCGCTTTAACGGCCACCGACGTTCGCCTCGAAGACATCGCCCAGCACCACAACTTGGGCAACGGCGTGAAACTCGAAGGTGCGGCACAGGGGAACATCCTGATCGAAACGGTGCCCGATCCGCGGACTGGCGCGATGATGATCGAAGGCTACGGTAAGGCCGATGTGGATCGCGGCCACATCCTGAATTTGCCCGTGCTGATGCCGTTGTTAAAGACACTGAAATTGCAGGCACCCGACAAAACGGCTTTCGAGGAAGCCCACGCGACGTTTTCGATTCGCGGCGATCGCATCCGCGTGGAACATCTCGACTTGCTCGGTTCCGCCATCAGCCTCGGCGGTTCTGGGGAAATCGACATGGCAGGCGATTACGTGAAGTTCGACTTTTACACGATCTTATCGCAGACACTACAGCGCTGGTTGACCACGCCGTTCGGTGATGTGACGGCCGCCGTCAGCGAGAAATTGTTCAAGATCGAAGTCGTGCGGAAAGACGGCGAACTGAAATACGAACCGCGGATTGTCCCGTTCGTGACGGCCCCGTTCCGGGCGATTGCAGACCGGATGAAGGTACGAAAGTAAACGGGAGAACCATCGTGTTCCTGCTCGGCGGCATCTTGCATCGAATGATCTTCTGGGAACTCCTGCGGGTCTTCGCGCTCACGCTCACCGGCCTGACCGGGCTATTCCTGATCGGCCTCGTCATCCAGCAAGCGAGCCAGCTTGGGCTTTCGATCGGGCAGACGCTCGCGATCATTCCGCTACTCATTCCGTACACGCTGCCGTACACGATTCCCACGACGACGCTGTTCGCTTCGTGCGTCGTCTACGGGCGAATCTCGCACGACAATGAAGCCGTCGCGATGAAGGCCGCCGGTGTGAATTTGCACACGATACTACGCCCTGCCGCGCTGCTTGGCGTGTTGATGAGCCTCGTCACGTTCGGACTCGCATATACGGTGATACCGCATGCAAATGCGACGCTCCAGCAGCAGATTTTGAAGGATCCCGAAGAGGTTCTCTACAGCCTACTGAAACGCGAACGTACCTTCCGCGCGAACAATTTCCCGTACGTCATCCACGTCAAAGACGTGCAGGGACGTCGGCTAATCGATGTCATTTTCAAGCGGAAGAAGATGGAAAAGGACAACGTCGGCAAAGACATCTGGCTCGGGGTGTACGACTACGTCATTCGCGCTCGGGAAGCGCGATTGCGGGTGGTGATGCCAACGTCGGATAAGCCGAACGAGCCGACGATGCTGTTTATCGATCCGGATCGCTGGGTCGGTGCGGACGGCACGATGTCGATCGAAACGGGGAGTTCGCGGCCCGTGGGCGTGCCGTTGCCAGATGTGTTCTCGCCAAAGGATGTGAAAGATCGGCCGATGAACTTGCGGTGGGACGAACTGCCTCCGAAGGCACACGAATTCGAACTCGAATACGTGAAGGCCGTCAGTCAACAAATCGCCACGGCGCAGATTATCTCGCAAACGACGGATCTGGTTTTGAAGGAGCGAAACGAGAAACACGCGGTCGGGTTGCAGTATCTGGCCGAGCACTGGATGCGACAAATTCGCAACACGCAGAACGAATATTACATGCGGCCCGCGCTCGCACTGAGTTGCCTGGTATTCGCGCTCATCGGCTGTCCCGTCGGCATCTGGGCCAACCGTGCGGACTACCTGAGTTCGTTCGTGATTTGCTTCCTGCCAACGGTGTTTGCATACTATCCGATCTTGCTCGCCGGCTCGAACATGGCCCGCGATGGCAAAGTCCCGATGCCCGTCGGCATCTTCGCCGCCGATGCGATTGTTGCCGTCCTTGCCGGTTTGCTGACGATCCGGCTGGTCAAGCGATAGGCAATTTTCGGCATGGTTCCAATCGCGGCGATGTTGGGTAGCAGAAAAGTGGTTCCACCACTTCCCACCCCACCCCTCCCCAGAGACACTCCCGAATTTCGGAACCACCCTAACCCAGCAACGACTTACGTCCGATTTTGACCGATTCCAATCACGCAGGAACCACTATTTCGGTGGCCATTTTCGGCAAAACTGCGACCTCGCTTTTAACCATGCCCAAATTTCGTGTCAGAAGTCGAGAGACTTCTGACACGCGATACGTAATCGGCTATGCTGTGATTACACACCACCAGCTCCCCGTCTTGGTCGCGTATGTACCGATTGCTATTTCCCGTGCTACTTCTGGCATCGATCCCTGCCGCGGCTGCGCCACCTGACTTCGACCGTAGCGTTGCGCCGCTCATCATCAAGCGATGCATCGAGTGCCACGGCCCGACGGAACCGAAGGGCGGCCTCGATCTGACGACGAAGAAAACCGTCGTGGGACTCGACGAGGAATCGGTAGTCGTGCCGAGTAAACTTGCGATGAGCCGCCTCTGGGAACGGGTGAGCATCGATGAGATGCCACCGAAACATCCGCTGAGTGTTCCCGAAAAAGCGATCTTCAAAAGCTGGATCGAGAGCGGGGCGAACTGGGGCCGCGATCCGATCGACCCGCTCGCGCTTTCGACGAGCGAACGCGGTGGCCGCGACTGGTGGGCACTGCAACCGCTGAAGCCACACGCGGTGCCTGCGGGTACCCATCCCGTCGATCATTTCGTTACCATTGCACTTAATGCCAAGGGGTTGTCAACATCCGCACCCGCAGATCCGCGAACGCTCGTTCGTCGCCTGTACTTCGACCTCATCGGCCTGCCACCATCGCCAGAAACGATCGAAGCGTTTGCCAAGAATCCTTCTGACGAAGCCTATTTCGCACTCGTCGATAAGCTCCTTGCGTCGCCGCAGTACGGCGAACGCTGGGCGCGGCATTGGCTCGATCTCGTACGGTACGGCGAAAGCGATGGCTTCGAGCGAAACGCACCGCGGCCGAATGCCTGGCACTATCGCGACTTCGTGATCGATGCGTTCAACGCCGATATGCCGTTCGATCAGTTCGCGAAATGGCAGATCGCCGGGGACATTCTGCAACCGGACGAACCGGCGGCGATCAAGGCAACAGGCTTCCTCGTGGCGGGCATCCACAACACCGTGCTCGGCTCGAATGCCATCTCGAACGCAACCGCACGGCAAGATGAAATCGAAGATATTCTCGCCGCCGTCGGGCAGACGTTCCTCGGCTTCACGGTGCAATGTGCGCGGTGCCACGATCATAAATTCGATGCGATCACACAGGTCGATTATTACCGTTTCGCGGCCGCACTCGGTGGAGTAAATCACGGAGAAAGGCCCGCGAAAAAAGCGGAACCGACGATGGTGTACGCGATTTCTCCGAAGCCAGCCCCACCGACGCACGTGCTTTCTCGCGGTAACGTCGAGAAGCCGAAAGCGGTCGTGAGTGCGGGTGGCGTGGCGAGCATTCCGGGCATGGCGAATTTCGCTTTGCCACACGATGCGCCCGAAGGTTTGCGACGCCAAAAGCTCGCGGAATGGATCGCACGGCCAGACAACCCGGCGTTCACGCGCACCATCGTCAACCGACTTTGGCACCATCACTTCGGTACGGGACTCGTCGATTCGCCGAGCGATCTCGGTTTCAACGGCGGGCGGCCATCGCACCCCGAATTGCTCGACTGGCTCGCGGCGGAACTCGTGCGCCAGAAGTTTCATTTGAAGCCACTACACCGGTTGATGGTGACTTCGACAACGTACCGTCAGTCGTCAGTAAAGGTCGCTATTGCGTTCGCGAAAGACGCGGACAATCGGTTGTTGTGGCGGATGTCCCCACGGCGGCTCGAAGGCGAGGCAATACGCGACGCGATGCTCGCAGTGGCCGGGAAACTGAACCCGAAAGCGGGCGGGCCGGGCTACCACGATGTCCGCACTTACGGCGATAGTGGCACACTCTATTACGAGCCAATCGACCCGATTGGCGACGAGTTTCAACGCCGAACGATCTACCGTTTCTCGCCGCGTGGCGAACGCAGCGCGCTACTGGAGACGTTCGATTGCCCCGATCCCTCCGCACTGACACCTCGCCGTCAAATGACGACGACGCCACTCCAGGCGCTCGCGTTGTGGAACGATAGTTTCGTGTTGCGCATGTCGCAGTCATTCGCCGAGCGTATCGGTGTCGAAGGGAAGGGGACTCCCGCTCAGATCGATCGTGCGTATCGACTGTCACTGGGGCGTCAGCCGAGCGATGAGGAACGAAAACGAGCCGCTGTCGTCGTGGACAAACACGGGTTGGCGGCGTTGTGTCGCGTGCTATTTAACTGCAACGAATTCGTGGTGATGGAATGAACGAACTCAGCCGTCGCGATTGTTTTTCGTGGTCCGCACGCGGCCTCGGTGTCGCCGCGTTCGCGCATTTACTTTCGCGCGATGTTAGCGGCGCGACGCCGAAACCGCACTTCGCCGCGAAGGCGAAACGGGTCGTTCACATCTCGCTGATCGGCGGGTTGAGCCACCTCGATTCGTTCGATTACAAGCCGACGCTGAAGAAGTTTCACGGAAAACCGCTGCCATCGAAGGAGATTCCCGATATCTTCTTCGGGCAAGTCGGGTTGCTTCGACAACCGGACTGGGCGTTTAAGCCGCGCGGGAAGTCGGGGCTGATGATCTCCGATCTGTTCCCACACATCGCGGAAATGGCCGACGAACTCACGATCATCCGATCGATGACGGCAGACTCGGCGAACCACACGCCGGCGTTATACATCGAAAATAGCGGCTTCCAATTCGGCGGATTTCCGTCGGCGGGTAGCTGGGTGAGTTATGGCCTCGGCAGCGAAACCGAGGAGCTGCCTGCGTATGTGATTTTGCCCGATCCGCGCGGGCTGCCGAACGGCGGGTCGTCGATCTGGTCGAGCGGATTCCTGCCCGCGGAGCACCAGGGCGTGCTGTTTCAGACGGGGGCTACGCCGGTTCGCGACCTATTCCCGGCCGTCAAACGCTCGGCGGCGTCGGAGGCCGACAGCCTCGAATTGCTCCACGCGATGAACGCACAACACCAGCAACGTTCCGGCGATGAAGGGCTGTTGGCCGCACGGATGCGGAGTTACGAGCTTGCGGCGAAGATGCAATTGTCCGTGCCATCGCTCGTCGATTTGAGCAAAGAGACGGCGGCGACGCAATCGCTGTACGGCCTCGATCGACCGCAGACCGCACCGTTCGGCCGCAACTGCTTGCTCGCGCGGCGACTGCTCGAACGCGGCGTGCGGTTCGTGCAACTGTTCTCCGGCGGGCCGATTGCAGGCAACCCGCGTCTCAGCTGGGACGCGCACGAGAACGTCAAAGACAACCACACCATCGAAGCCGGTAAGATCGATCAGCCCGTGGCGGGCTTGCTGCGCGACTTGAAACAGCGCGACATGCTGAAGGATACGCTCGTGCTGTTCACGACCGAGTTTGGCCGCACGCCGTTCGCACAATCGGGGCCGGAGATCGTCGGGCCTGGCCGCGACCACAATAAATATGGCTTCTCCGTGTGGCTCGCCGGCGCGGGATTGAAGGCGGGAACCGTTTACGGGGCGACCGACGACATCGGCTGGAAGGCCGCCGAACACCCCGTGGCGTGGCACGATTTCCACGCCACGATGTTGCACTTACTCGGCCTCGATCACGAAAAACTAACCTTTTACCACAACGGCATCCGTCGCCGTCTCACGAACGTCCACGGCGAAGTCGTTCGCGGAATACTCGTGTAACACCGCTATGTCACTTTGCCGGCGGCGAGGGCGGCTTCGGCGTGTTTACCCCGTAGATCTCGCGGTACGTCTCCGTCAGCAATTGTTCGGCGTTTTCTTTCGTCGTCAAATAATAGACGTTGCCCACGACCGCGGGGGCGAGGTCGTATGCGTCGCCTGCGATCTTCAGCGCCGTCATGAGGTGCGTGTCGTTCAGCGTGAGCGAGACGGGTTGTTGCATTTGCGTTTTGAGTCGGGCATCGACGACGATGTTTGCGCCAGTTTGTTCGCGAAGCTGATTCACGAACTCCGCCAGCGGCAGGTTGTCCGCTGCGATACCAACGATCGGGCCATTCAGGACTCGGGCAATTTCATTATCCGGTACCAACACCATAGGCGGTTGATTAATGTTTGTGACTCCTTGCCCCGGAACTGTGACAGTGATCACGCCTCGCCCAAGGATGATCTGATTGCCCTTCACGCGAATCCCAATCCTCGTTCCGCTGCCCTCATCACCTATAAACACTGACTCAATCTCTTGGAGGACGTCGCGAACCGACAGGCCTTTCACGACCGCGAGCGAGATTTTGCGTTCGTACGGCTTTTCGATACCGCATTTGCGAAAGTACACGACATCGAGGCGAATCGTGCTGCCGATGTGCTCGCTCAATTCCCGGAGCAACTCGGCGACGGTCACTTCCTCAATTGGGTTCAGTAGGCCCGCATCTTTGTCGAGTGCGAGCATTGTTGTGGCGGTACGTCCGGTGGACGCAACAGCGGCCAGCGCCTTGTCGGCGGCTGGCGGTTTTGCGGCAACAGGTTTCGGTACTTCGGCGGCGACTTTCGCGGCGGGCTTGTCGTCGGCGGTGGCGAGGTAGATGCCTGTTCCCGTGGTGCCGATCAACCCGAGGCCGATGCCGAAGATCGCGAGTAACTTCAATTTGGTCAGGCTCATGATCGAAACTCCGTGTGCTAACGAGGTGACCGTGGGCGAGAGTGCCCCGGCCGCGGAATCGGACAGTGTGAGAAGGATGTCGCGAATCGTGTTCGCGATCAACGTGGGAATCATCGGGGTCGTGGCACTCAATGACGCTTCAAAAAGTCGTTCGAGCGATGCGGCCGTGGCGACCCCGAGGCCCCGCCGCACTAACTTGGTTTGCAACTGCTTCCGAGCCGTGCTCAATCGCGAATCGACTGTACCCACCGGGATTTTCAACGCGGCGGCGGCCTCCGTGTTGGTCTTTCCTTCAATTAAACAGAGCACCAGCACCGTGCGGTATTTCTCGGACATGCTCGCCAATTCGTCGTCGATAATCGCGTGTTGCTCGTGCAAAATCGCGTTCGCATCGGGTGGATCGTTCATCGGCACGTCTTCCATCGGCAACGATCCCATCGAGCG
>JAYSKW010000152.1:0-5742 GCA_043726085.1 Limnoglobus sp. | reverse complement strand
GCATTCACGCGATCACTTCAAACCTTACGGGTTTTAGTCGCGGATACTCTGTCGGTGCCCACATCGCAAAGCCTCTTCGACCGCGACCTACGGCGTCTGAAAGGTTGAATATGCAATCTGCCCCCGTGAACGGTTACTAATATTGTTGACACACTCGAACTCGATTATCGAAGGGCGAAATGGCCACACCGAATCTGCCTCAACCGGCACCGACTGCGGGGTTTCCGACCGTGCGACCTCGGCGGTTGCGGTCGTCGCCGCTCATTCGCAATCTCGTTCGCGAGACCTCGCTTCATGCGGACAACTTGATTTTACCGATGTTCGTGAGGCCGGGTCGCGGGATCCGCAACGAAATCTCGTCGATGCCCGGCAACTACCAATTGAGTACCGACACGCTCGTCGAAGAAGTCGGCATCGCGAAAGATCTCGGCGTGCGTTCCTTCATGTTGTTCGGCATTCCGGCCTCGAAAGATGCCACCGGTTCGAGTGCGATTAATGACGAAGGCATCGTTCAACTCGCGATCAAAGCGTTACGCGAAGCCTATCGGCACGATGTCCTGTTAATTACCGACGAGTGTTTCTGCGAATACACCGATCACGGGCATTGTGGCATCATGCACGATGTTCTCGGTACGCTCGATGTCGATAACGATGCGACGTTACCGAACTTGGTCGAGCAGTGCCTCAGCCATGCGAAAGCGGGTGCGGACATCGTCGCGCCGAGCGGTATGCTCGATGGCATGATCGGTGCGATCCGGAGTGGCCTGGACATCGCCGGTTTCAGCAACGTGCCGATCATGAGTTACGCAGCAAAGTATGCCAGCGGGTTTTACGGGCCATTCCGCGACGCCGCCGAAAGCCCCCCGCAGTTCGGCGACCGCAACACCTACCAGATGGACCCCGCGAATGGCGACGAGGCGATGCGGGAAGTTGCGCTCGACATCCAAGAAGGTGCGGACATCGTGATGGTCAAACCCGCGCTCTCCTACCTCGATATTATCTTTCGCACGAAGCAAACCTTCGGCTTGCCGGTGGCAGCTTACAACGTCAGCGGCGAGTTCGCGATGGTGAAGGCGGCCGCGCGAAACGGCTGGATCGACGAGCGCCGCGTCACGATGGAAATCTTGTTGAGCATCAAGCGCGCCGGAGCCGACATGATCCTGACGTACCACGCCAAAGACGCCGCAAGGTGGCTCTCTAGCTGATCGCTGAATGCTGAAAGCTGAACGCGGCCTTGCTCTTGTACCGAATCGGCGATTTGCGATACCATCGGCACCATTGTTGACCTCGTTGGGGTGCGGATGTCATGGATGGTTCACCTGCCGACGGATTTCGTGCGAAACCGGGCTGGTTACTCGCGGTGCTGGTGCTGACCGCGGGCCAAGCCGGTTTGTCGCTGCCGGTGTTCGGCGGCTGGGCGGGTTTGCACGATTCGCGGCCGATCGTTGCGGGCCGACACCCGCTGCACCTTTATCATGGCAGTCTCGGCTCCGAGACGTTCCGCCAACGCTACGCGACGGCCTGTTTCGATCCGAACTTTCAGGCAGGCTATCCGAAGACGCCCGTATTCGATGGCGGCTGTCGCCCGGCAGAACTGTTTCTAACCATCTCCGGCAAAGGCTACGACCCGGCGGCCTATAAGATCGGCTTGTTCGTCTGTTGCCTGCTCGTACCGGGCGCATTCGTACTCGCAGGTCGCGGCATCGGCTTATCGGCACCGGGTGCGTGTCTGGCCGGTGCGTTCGGCTGTGGCGTCTGGTGGTCCGCGCCCGTTCGCGCAATGTTCGAAGCCGGCGATAGCGATCTGCTTCTGGCGGGAATGTCGGCAATCATCTTCATCTCGTGGCTCTCGCGTTACAACTGGGAACCCGGCATCACAGCATGGCTGATTCTCTCCGGCACGGCGATTATCGGCTGGTATGCGCACCCCGTGGTTTGGCTGGGCCTCGCGCCGATTCTCGGCATCTATTACCTCGCGGTGGCACCGCGGCATGGCCCCGGCTGGCACCTCGGTTTGTTCGGCATTTCCTCAGTTGGCATCGCGCTCAACATGTGGTGGATCTGGGATTGGGCGAAATTCTGGTGGTTGCGGCAGCCCTCCGTCGACGACGTGGCACCGCTACCGAACTGGGGGGCGCTGCTCGATTCGTGGGACGGTAACGGGCACTTATTAGGCCCGGCCCCGCTCGGATGGCCGATGGTCGTCGCGGGGTTGTTCGGTTGCGTCTGGTTCGCTCGTGCCAACCGTAAGACGGCTCCCGCGCTGTTAATGCTCACCGGGCTATTAGCGTTCTGCATTGCACGGCTCGGGCAGACGTGGCCACCGCTCGCGAATGGCGGGGCCGAACGCGCCGCGCCGCTGGTTGCGGCGCTCGCGGTCTTGCCGGCCGCGTGGATGGCGCAAACGATAGGCAAAACGCTACCCTACCGATCGCTGTTACTGTTGATTATCGTGTTGCTCCCCGCCATTGCGGGTTGGGGTGGATACGCGACAGGGCCACTACGGTATTCGCTCGGGTTGCGGACCGAACCGATCGCGATGGGGCTGAACGCCGAGCAAGAAAAGCTCGTGAAGGAAATCGCCACACGCACCACACGCGAGGGCCGCATCCTCATCGAAGATGGCCCCTCGATCGGCACGAGTTGGAACTGGACGGCACTGTTGCCGATGTACACCGAACGCGCGTTTCTCGGCGGATTGGACCCCGATGCCCGATTTGAACATGCCTACTGCGGGCTGCGTTCGGATCGTTTGAACGGCAAGTTGCTCGCCGATTGGACCGATGCCGAGATGCTCGAATGCTGTCGGCGTTACAACATCGGCTGGGTCGTTTGTCGCACGAACACGACGGCAGAGCGTTGGCGGAAAGTGGCATCGGTGCGAGAAATCAGCCAATTCGGCGACGGCATGATTTTGTTCCAGATCGAACGCGACTGTTCGTTTGTGCTCGTCGGTTCGGCGAAGTGGGAACAAGCGGACCGCAAGAAAGTCGTGCTGACGGACATCGTGCCTGCCGATTCGCCGCACCCCGACGGTGGCCCGGTGCCCGCGAAAGTGATCGTACTCAGCTTGCACTATCAAGCGGGGTTGCGCGTGAGTCCGAACGTCGTGACGGTCGAACGCGACCCCGACCCGTTCGACCCGATCCCGATGATTCGATTGCGAATGAACGGGCCGATGTCGCGTTTGGTCATCAGTTGGGAGAACCCGTAACCAGCTTCTCGTAGACGTGGCCGATGTCGATCTGCTCGAAGCCGACGCTTTTGCACAGTCCGACGGCAGCGGGGTCATCGGCCCGCACTTGCAACTCCGCGATGCCGAAGAACTGATCTTGAAGGAACCGCAACACGTGCGTCAGTAGCATCTTGGCGACGCCGAGTTTACGCAAATCGGGCCGCACTTGGACGTCGATAATCCCTGCCGATGGCGCGTTCCACTTCCAATTAAAGCCTTCGAGTTCCCAGGCGATCGCGCGGGCTGCCGGGAAGCCGGTCAGCTTATCCATGACGCGGAACTCGGCCGGTTCGAGCGAACTCCAAACGCACTCTTGCCACCAAGACGCCACCGCAGCGGACTTCAGCAAATTGATATCGTACCGCTTGCGCAAGAGGTTGAAACGCGAGTCGGCGAGCGTCAGTGGGATATCGAGTTTGCGTTGGAACACGATCATCGACGACGTTTGCGCGTAGCCGTGCTTTTCGATAAATGGCTTGGCGTCGGCATCGCTTTCGAGCACGCCGGGCGAGTTACTGCCACCATATAAACCGAACAAATGCGGGTTCGTCGGCCATTGCGAGCCGAACACTAACGTCTTCGCGCCGCGGTCGATGAGATACTGTTCGCCGCGGCGTACGAGTTCGCCACCGATGCCGAGATGGCGGTGCGAAGGCCGTACGAGAACGCAACAAACGAAGCCGCGATCTTGCGATGGCCCCGTATGTTCGTCGTTCGGCCCGAAACCGGAGAGCGAGAAGCCGACGATCCGCTTCGGGAGGCCTTCGATGATCTCTTCGGCAATAATCATCGCGTTCGGGTCGAAGTACGGTTTGCTGAATATCCAGCGTTCGAGCGGTGCGGGTGTTCGGATGGGGAACGCACCGCGACCGGTCGCGGCTTCGTTCCAGACTTCCATCAGGACGGGCGGGTCGTTGTTGCGATACGGGCGATAAACAATCACGTGCGGGCCTCGCGTTGCGAATATCTAGCATAATATAGCTTGAGAGAATCGCTTGCGACGGTGCGCCCGAAATGTGCCGATCCGATTGGGGAAACGAATGAGACTTCGATACGTTCGGCTGGTCGCGGTGGCGATGGCATTTATCGCGGGTTTCGCACGCGCGGCCGACTGGCCGCAAATCCTCGGGCCGAAACGCGATGGGCAATCCACGGAGACGAAACTGAACCTCGCGTGGGGCACAGAAGGTCCGAAAATCGCCTGGTCCAAAGACGTCGGCACCGGCTGGGCCGGTGTGGTGACGGCTGCCGGGAAAGCCTATCTTTTCCACCGCATCGAAGGCAAGGAAACCCTCGTCGCGCTCGATCCCGCCACCGGGCGCGAACTCTTGAAGTACGATTATCCGGCAAAGTATCGCGATAATTTCCAATTCGACGACGGCCCCCGTGCCACGCCGACTGTGGCCGATGGTCGCGCGTTCATTCTCGGTGCCAACGGCGATCTGCACGCGGTCGATGCAAAGTCCGGCGAAAAAATCTGGCACCGGAATATCCTCACCGATTACGAAATCGACAAAGGCTATTTCGGCGTCGCCAGTTCGCCACTCGTCGTCGGCGACAAGCTCATCGTCAACGTCGGCGCGAAAGGTGCGGGCATCGTTGCATTCGATGTGGCCACTGGCAAAGAAGCCTGGAAATCCAGCGACGATGGCCCGAGTTATTCGTCGCCAACCTTGGCGGAGATCGACGGCAAAAAACTTGCGATCGCGTTCACGCGGCGCGGGCTGGTCGGCGTAACTGTCGAGAACGGCACCGCGATGTTCGATCTCGCGTGGCGTTCGCGTCTCGATGCCTCGGTCAACGCATCGACACCTCTCGTTCGCGGAACGGAGATATTTTTGACCTCGTCGTATACCACCGGCGCGATCCTGTTGAAGGCAAATGGGAAGACACTCGAAGAAATCTGGTCGAACGATACTTCGCTATCGTGCCAGTACAACACTCCGGTACTCGTCGGCGACGAACTCTACGGAACCGATGGCCGCGCCGACTTTGGCACCGGACGCTTGCGCTGCATCGACTGGAAAACGGGTACCGTCAAATGGTCGCGCGATCGCTTCGGTTGTGCGGGACTGATCGCCGTCGATGGCAAAATCTTGGCCGTTACCGAAGCGGGCGAACTCGTGGCATTTGAAGCGAATCCCGCGAAGTACGTCGAACTCGCACGCGCCAAGATCCTCGACGGCAAAGTGCGATCGATACCGTCATTCTCCGATGGTCGATTGTTTGCCCGCGACGAAAAAAAACTCGTTGCCGTGAACCTCAAATAGCCTGCCGAATGTCACGTTTCACACCGCGATCCCCACCGAGTACCGTCATTCGATGATGACTTCGACATTGCTTGCTCCGTATCCTGCGCCGCCACGGCGTTACCGCGAACCGCTGTTTATCGGCCGCGTGAAGCTGGCGTCGCGGTTCACGCTCGCGCCGCTCGCCGGTTACACGAACCTGCCGTTCCGGTTGTCGGTTCGCGAAATCGGCGGGATGGGGTTGGCCACGACCGACCT
>JAYSKW010000151.1:0-6788 GCA_043726085.1 Limnoglobus sp. | reverse complement strand
CAACATCCCGAGGCCGAGGCCGATAGCAACGGCGGTCAGCGGGTACTTGCGAACGATGTTCGTGACATCTTTGCCGAACTGCTCGATCTCGTGCTCGGCACTCCGGTAGCCATCGGAAACGGCGTTCTCAACGGTGTGAGCCGCATCGCCGATCCACTCGCCGGTCTTTTCGGTCGCCTTCTCGGCGGTGTTCACCACGGAGTCAGTGACGCTCTTGGCTCGATCTTGGACCTTCTCGACGAGGCCCTTGGCGGCGTCTTTGGCACCTTCGGCCTTGTTCGCCACAGTATCGACGGCCGACTTCGCTTTGTCGGCGACATTGTCGGCTGCGTTTTTCACGCCATCGTACATTTTATCGGACATCGGAAATCTCCTATCGGTGAAACGGGTGACAACAACTAATATCTGTTAGTGCAGTTGCCATGCCAATCTTGCGATCGAGATCGGAATTGCGTATATCCCACCCGCACACGTTCCGCTCAATACAATATCTCCACGATATTCCCCCTCGCAATTGCCACCCGACAGAACCGCGATATGGCCCTTCCTGCAAACACGACCGTTCAGCGCCTCCTCGTGGTCGAAGACCTCGAAGACGCCCGCGATATGCTCCAGAAGCTGCTCGCGCTTTCGCTCAAAATCGATGTCGATGCGGCCGAAAACGGTGCGGTCGCACTAAAAATGCTTTCCGAACGCCCGTACAGCGTAGTGATTACCGACTTGCGCATGCCGAAGCTCGATGGTATGCAGTTGATTGCCGAAATTCAGTCCCGCAAAATCCCCGTAACGGTCATCGTCACCACCGCACACGGCAGCATTCAAGACGCCGTATCGGCCATGCAGCAAGGGGCGTACGACTTCCTGACAAAGCCGGTCGATACGCAGCACCTGATCTTGATGATTCAGCGGGCACTTCGCGAACGCATCCTTCAGGACGAAGTGGCGTCATTGCGTGCGGAGATCGGCGAACGCCGTGCCTTCCGCAACATGCTCAGCAAAAGCCCGCGAATGTTGGCGGTGTTCGACCTGATTAGCCAGGTGGCGGAAACGAACTCGACGGTGCTAATCGTCGGCGAAACGGGCACCGGCAAAGAGATGGTAGCCCGAGCACTCCACGATGCATCGGGTAGTCGCCGCAACGGTGCGATGATCTCGGTCAACTGTGCGGCACTCAGCGAAACGCTGCTGGAAAGCGAGCTATTCGGCCACGAAAAAGGCTCGTTCACCGGTGCAGCCGCTCAGCGGAAAGGACGCTTCGAACAAGCCAACGGCGGTACGCTGTTCCTCGATGAAATCGGCGACGTGCCGATGTCGATGCAAGTGAAGCTGTTGCGGATTCTGCAAGAGCGCCGCATCGAGCGAGTCGGCGGCACCGAACCGGTGGAAATCGACGTGCGCCTGATTACGGCCACGCACCGATCGCTGGAGAAATTGGTGGCGGAGGGGAAGTTCCGCGAAGACCTTTTCTATCGGCTGAACGTCATCAAAATCGAACTGCCGCCCTTGCGGGAAAGGCCAGAAGACATCCGACAGTTAGTGGGCCACTTCCTCCAGAAGTATCGGCGGCCGAATCATACGAACATCGAGATCGGGCCGGACGCGATGGAGATATTGCTGGGGGCACCGTGGCCGGGGAATGTGCGGCAGCTCGAAAACGCGATTGAACGTGCCTGCGTGATCGTGCGTGACGGTTCCGTCGGCGTGGAACACCTTCCGCCCGATATTGCAGGAACCGCGACGCGAACGTCGGAAGTGAAAGTCGATATTTCGCGGCCATTAGCCGATCAAATTGCCGAGATGGTGGCGAAGATCGAAGAAAAGTATCTGCGTGATGCGATGCGGAAAACGCGAGGCCACGTCGGGAATTGCGCCGAGATCAGCGGTCTTTCCCGACGTAGCATCTCGGAGAAACTGCAACAATATCAGATCGAAAAAGCCGAGTACAAAGCCGACTTCAGCAGCGACGATTAAACCGACTTCGCGCCGTTGCGGTGGAAGTAGCCGTTGGTTGCGGCGGTTTCTTGCGATTGCATTTCGCCGGCGGGTAGCGATGCGAAGGTTTCGATGTTTTCGCGCAACTTCTTCGATGCGGCGTTGATCGCCTTCTCGCCGAGATCGACGAGTTCGCGGCGCACGCTCGTGATGATTTCCGATAGCGGGTTGATCGAAGTCGTTCCTGTGTCGACGGCTGTGCGTACTGATGACGAGGTCATTCGTGTCAGCATTCTTCCTGCCACGCCCGCCCCGACGGCGAGCAGCATCCCTTGCCACGGGTGATTGCTGAACTGACGGCGCAGATCGAACCCACCGCCGTTCGGGCCGGTGAACAACCCTCGTACGCTCTGGGTGGCGTCGGTCACCGTACCACGCAGTGAAGTCGTGGCATGATCTACGGTCCCTTTTGCTTTCTCGACCGTGTCGGACACGCGATCTTCGAGTGCCGCGACTCGTTCGGTCAGCGAGCGACGTGCGGCAAGGATTCGCTGGTCGTTCTCGCTTATCTTCGTGTGATCCATGACAGGCTCTCCTGAAGCGATTGAAGGGATTTAGAAGGAAGCCAACGAACGAGCAACAACTGGTGGCGTGCGATACCGAGCATCAGAATCCCCACCGCGAAGGTCGTCACTCCCGTGATGGCCAAGGCCGCGGTTTCCGTGAAACCGAGTCGATCTTGGAGGAGTTGAGCAATCGAGAAGATGATGAACACGAAGCCGATCGCCATCAGCGTACCCGCCGCGGACATGATGCCGACGACGTAGGTGGCGCGATCCGCTTCGCCCTTGACTTCGTCGACCATCTGCACGGCATGGGCCGAGACGAGTTCTTGCGTGCCACTCGCAACATCGGCAATTAGCTTCACGTAATGGCGTTCGGCGGTTCCGTTGGCGGTCGGCGTCATGGTTCATCCTCCCAGTTCGGTACAAAATTTACGCGATGTCGCGGGTGCGTCGGCCCATAATCAGGCTGACCACGAACAGCACGAGGAACACGAAGAACAGGATCTTGGCCCCTTCCATTGCTGGCCCGACGATCGTGGTGAAGCCGAGCATCGCCGCAATTAGAGCGACGACCAAAAAGATGACTGCGTAACGGAGCATGACGAGTCCCCAAGTTTAAGTTGCAGTGGCGCGATCAGGTGTTGATCGCGGCGTCTGTGTTGACAATGCATAGTGCAGATCGCGTGCCAATCGCGAGGAAATTAGCCGCGACGCGCAGGCTTTGCGTAGCGGAGCGCGTGGACTTCACCCAAGTGACGTGAAGTTGTTTTGGGTCATCTCGGTTTGGTTTCACCAGTTTTTGCAAAGGTACGGATGTGTCATTTCGATGTGAGAATTCTCGGCATAGTTCCAATCGCGGTGATGTTGGGTAGCAGAAAAGTGGTTCCGCCACTTCCCACCCCCCCCATCCCCAGACTCACTCCCGAATTTCGGAACCACCCTAACCCAGCAACGACTTACGTACGATTTTGACCGATTCCAATCACGTAGGAACCACTATTTCAGTGGCCATTTTCGGCAAAACTGCGACCTCGCTTTTAACCATGCCGAATTCTCGACATCGAAACCGTTGTCAGTCGTGGTTTTCGGGCCTGAAAGGTCCGTTGTAACCGTTCACGGGGTATTCCGTTTTTCTTTGAACCCACTGGTATTGTAGGTCGGGTCGAAGCTTTGAGAGGCCCGACAGTGCATTCACGCGATCACTTCAAACCTTACGGGTTTTAGTCGCGGATACTCTGTCGGTGCCCACATCGCAAAGCCTCTTCGACCGCGACCTACGGGTTCTGAAACGTTGAAAATACAATCTGCCCTCGTGAACGGTTACGGTCCGTTCCTAAAGCCCAGGTCGTAGTGAGCGCAGCGAGCGCAGGCCTGGGTAGATTGCGAAAATAGCCCCCGTCCTAAAAGGACGGTTCAGCTTTCCCAGGCCTCCGCTCGCTTTGCTCGCTCCGACCTGGGCTGATAGAACCGGCCCTTCAGGCCGGAAAACCGGCCCTCTACGAAACGGAGTGAAGAAAGTGGGTAACAGAAATCGGATGATCGTTTTCGCGGAAATTCGAAAGAAAGGCCAACTTCACATCACTTGGGACTTCACCCATATTCAGACAATCCCCGAATTGGGGTGACGCGCACGCGCTCCGCTACGAGGACTCCGCGTCGCGGCTAATTTGTGGCGCAGAATGATAATGAAAAAACAGCCGATGCATGGGCATCGGCTGTTTGAAATTTCTACATCGTTGGTGGAAAGCGATCGAACATCATCGGCGAACGTCGCGGCAGTTATGGAAGACACTCACAGGGATCGCCATTCCGCGTGGCAACATCCCAATCAGCTTCGATTGCACCACTTCCGAAGGTCGTAGATCGATCCGGTCGTCGGGAAAGCATTCTTCGTCGCAATCGTACTCATTATGCTCTGGTGGCAATTCCAGTAAGCTCGTGCTGCTTTGATAATCGGTAATCATAATCGATCCTCACTTTCACAATAAATATATGCACTTGGCGTGCCAATTCAAGTCGCTGTTGCGAAAAGCCGATGAATCGTTTGCATACCTTTCTCTCGCTAGAAAATCGGAAGCCGATTGCGCATCGTTAGGTAGCATTCGCCCCCATAACGATCTTGACCAGGTGCCGGCCGCCATCGTCGACCAGATCGATTGTCGATTGTGACGAAGTACCATCCACGCTTACGGTTACGATACCGCGTTGCACGCCGTTCGGGTTCAAGCACTCGATCAGGTACATCGTCGAGCGGTAGCGATATTGCATTTTGAACGATGGCCAACTGGCTGGAATGCACGGGTCGAACCGCAGTCGCGTGCCTTCGCGGTGTAGTCCGAGGAGGTCTTCGAGGCCGACGCGATACATCCACGACGACGAACCGGTGTACCACGTCCAGCCCGCGCGGCCGACGTGTGGCGTCTTCGAATACACATCGGCCGCCACCACGTACGGCTCGCCGCGATAGACTTCCACGGGCATTTCGACGGGGTTGATGAGCGTATAGGCGGCGTGGGCGGCATCACCGCGGCCCAGCCCCGCGAGTGCCTTGATGACCCATGCGGCGGCGTGCGTGTACTGGCCTCCGTTTTCGCGAACGCCGGGCACGTAGCCACGGATGTAACCCGGACGCAACGGGCCGGTGTCGAACGGCGGCTCGAATAGCAAGATCAGCCGATCGTCGGGTTTGACGAGGCGGCTTCCAACGGCGTCCATCGCTTGTGCCGCGCGTTCGTGTTGGCCCCCGGCGATGACTGCCCACGACTGCGCCAGCGAATCGATCTGGCATTCGTCGTTCGTGGCGGATCCTAGCGGCGTGCCATCGTCGAAGTACGCCCGCCGATACCAACCGCCGTCCCATGCGTTCGTTTCGACCGCATCGCGAAGTTGCATCGCGTTCGCCCGGCTGCGGACTGCGGTGCCGACATCGCTGAAATGCTCGGCGAGTATCGCGAACTGTTCGAGAACGACGCACTGGAACCATGCGACCCAGACGCTTTCGCCGCGGCCTTCGCTGCCCACGGTGTTCATGCCGTCGTTCCAGTCGCCGGTGCCCATCAGCGGTAAGCCGTGCGTACCGAGCCGCCAGCCGTGATCGATCGCGCGTTCGCAGTGTTCAAACAGCGTGCCGGTCTGATCGGAGACGCTCGGAATCCCGTAAACTTCGTGCTGTTCGGGTGTCAGTGGCGGCGCTTCGAGGTACGGCACGACTTCGTGCAGAATCGTATCGTCGCCTGTCGCTTCCACGTAGATCGCGACGGTGTAAGGCAGCCAAAGGAAGTCATCGCTGAAGCGGGTGCGGACGCCGTTGCCCGCCGGTTCGTGCCACCAGTGTTGCACGTCGCCTTCCACGAACTGCCGCCGTGCCGCGCGCAGAATATGTGTACGGACTTCCGCAGGGCTGGTGTGAACGAGTGCGCAAACGTCTTGGAGTTGATCGCGGAAGCCGTACGCGCCGCCCGATTGCGAGAACGCCGAACGCCCCCACAGCCGACACGACACAGTTTGGTAGATCAGCCAGCAATTCATGAGCAAGTCGAACGCGGGGTCCGGCGTCTGAACTTGCACCGCTTCGCACAGTGTCGCCCAGCGTTCCTTCACCGCTTTCAACGCTGCGATGGCGGAGGCGCTACTGCGGTAATCGCGGGCCATCCGTCGCGCATCGGCGGGGTCGTTCCCTTGGCCTAACACGAACACGATGGTGCGGGTTTCGCCGGGCGATATCGTGATGCTGCCGCGGATCGCCGCACACGGGTCGAGGCCCGCGCCGACGGTACCGGACAGCGCGATGCGGCCAAACGACGCGGGTTGCGCCATGCGACCGTTGCGCCCGAGGAACTCGGTGCGATCCCCGGTGACGGTGCGCGGGCGCAAGTCCGAGTCGGCGAATGCGATCTGATTCGGGAAGTCCGGATGGAAGCGGTTGCCCGCGAACATCGCGCCCGTTTCGGAATCGACCCGCGACACGATGTGCGCCAGCGTCGCTTCCCGCGTCGTCCCGAGTACCCACTCCGCGTAGTACACGAGTTCCAGTCGCTTCACTTTCGCGCTCGTGTTGCTGAGCTTCAGCATCGAGATTTTTACGGGGTCGTTCAGCGGCACGAACACCGTGAGTTCCGAATGGATGCTTTCCACCGTGCGATCGAACGACGTCCAACCTTGCCCGTGCCGAACGCGGATCGGGCCGAGGGTGGGCACCGGTTGCGGCGTCGGGCACCACAGCGTACCGGCTTCTTCATCGTGAACGTAAATTGCCTCGCCGGGTGGATCGAGAACGGGGTCGTTGCTCCA
>JAYSKW010000150.1:0-7436 GCA_043726085.1 Limnoglobus sp. | reverse complement strand
GTTACCGCCCCTTTGTTTTGTGTTCTTTCGCGGTATTCAGCCGGATATGTGGCCAGCGATCGATTTTGGATTCGACCAGTTCTTGGCGGACGGACATGGACAACTCGGTCGATGCCTTACCAAGTTGTCCATAAGGAATACTCTTTTCGTCTACATAAACGTTCACCCAGATGGCCTCTTCTCCGTCCGAATCGTCCTTGAATTCGTAGTCCCAATTCAGCACCCACGGTGGAAATGTCGTGCCCCGCAGAACCTGTTCGACTACTTTCGCATCCTCGCGCATCGTCAAATACGCCCCGAGTATGTCGAGGAGCTTTTGAAAAGGGACGCTTGCGGCCCGGAATTGCTCTTCCGTTGCGGATTCATCGGGAGGGACGTGATTCGCCACTGACAGAAACTCCTGCACCGCTTCTTCGAGTTCTTTCTGGCGCGTTTTTCCGAGTTCTTGGAAGTCGGCGGGATCGAAAGCGAAAACCGACTTCGGTGTCAGCCAGATCGCAGCCCGTACCAACATCTTCTTCGTTTTCTCTGCATCCACGACCGGGCTGTCGGCCGGTGCTTGGGCATGGACGAAGAGGTTTCTGGCGATTCGAAAGTGGCTGAGAAAATCGCGTCGGGAGCCGCTTCGCTTGGATTCTTGAACGCGAATGATCTTGCCCTGATCGATTGCAACGAGCTTTTTCTCGTCTTCGAATTCGAGTAGAAATCGGATTCCGTCGATCGGCGAACCGTCGGGCTTATTCCAATTTCCAATGGTGTCCGTTGCGGCACCGACGCACAAGCCATCGCGGAAGTGGAAGTTGCCCGTGAAACGGATATCGCTCGGGGTGGTAAAAACGACGCTCTCGGTGCCGTCACCCTTGAGATACATTCCGTTCGCGTCGAATCGGTCTAAGAAATCATTGGCAGTCATCGGTGGTCTCCTGTATCGATTCTAACATAGACAATCGATACGACACCACGTGATTCTCAACATCACCTCGGTGGGCCGCTTGCGATGACGACGGTTCCGCTGGCGGGGGGTTCGTTGGGCTTCACGTCTTTCGGTGTGGCGAACATTGCCACGCCGATCACGGCGAGAACGCCGGCGACCAGGCCCAATTTTGCTTCATCAGACATAATTTGTTCTCCTCACGCAGAGTCTCATCATCGCGCGAAATGGTCGATCCTTCGCCCCGACTTGAGCCTTTCTTCAAATTATCTGTTGGACGCCGACCCGAACGAACGTGAGAATGCGAATCGCTGGCAAGGTCGGCGATCCCGGTGTAACCGGCTTACTTTTCCTAGTTTCACACGGATGGCACATGGAACCGGTTCAGTGGCTTGCCTCCGTCGTCATCGCGATGGCGGTGGTGGCGGTCGTTCGCGGTGTCGACGTTCGCATTGCGCTCTTCGCGGCGGCGTGCGTTCTGGCGGCACTCGCGAACAATTTGCCGCTCGTGTTGCGGTCGTTCTTCGAGACATTTAGCAACGAAAAATTCGTCGTGCCGATCTGCTCGGCGATGGGGTTTGCGTACGTGCTTCGCCACACGGAGTGCGATCGGCACCTCGTGCAATTACTCGTGAAACCGCTGCGGCACGTGCGGTATTTGCTCGTTCCGGGCGTTGTCGTCATCGGGTTTGTCGTGAATGTGCCGGTCATCAGCCAGACGAGCGTGGCGGTGTGCATCGGCCCGGTGGTGGTGCCGTTGATGCGGGCGGCCGGGTTCCGCGCGATGACGATTGCAGCGTGCCTGTGCCTCGGCGCGTCGATCGGTGGCGAACTCTTGAATCCCGGCGCACCGGAGCTTTTAACGGTGTCAGCGAAGACCGGCGTCGATTCGCGAACACTCTCGATGACGCACTTGCCGCCGTTGCTGTTCCCGTATGCGGTCATCACGTTGTTGGCATTTTGGTTGCAAACGATGTGGGAAGAACGCCGCCACCCGACGGTGGTTCCCGTTGAAGTCGAAGCCGCAACGGCGTTGGCGTCGATCTCGCTCGTGAAGGCGGCAGTGCCGATGGTGCCGCTGCTTTTACTGTTCCTGACGGGACCGCCGCTAAACCTGTTTCCCGTGCCGATGCACTGGCTGGCGGACAACCGCGAATCGTTCGGCAGTCGGCTCATCGGTGCGGCGATGCTGTTCGGCGTGTTCGTTGCGGCGGCGGTGTCGCCGCGGAAAGCGAAGGATTGCGCGAAGCAGTTCTTTGAAGGCGCAGGCTACGGTTTTGCCACGATTGTCAGCCTGATCGTGACCGCGACCTGCTTCGCCGATGCGATGAAAGCGTGTGGCTTGGCGAAGTCGCTCGGCACGCTCATCGGCCACGCGCCGGAGATGCTCACGCCACTCGCGGCAATCGTTCCCGGCGCGTTCGCGTTCATCAGCGGGTCTGGGATGGCGAGCACGAAGGGACTGTACGAATTCTTCTACGACCCCGCAATCGCGCACGGTTACGACGCCCCTGGCATCGGTGGAATTGTGTCGATTGCGTCCGCCGCCGGTCGAACGATGTCCCCTGTGGCCGCCGTAGTGTTAATGTGTGGAACGCTAACCGGCGTGAAGCCATTCGACATCGTGAAGCGCGTCGCCGGGCCACTCTTGATCGGGCTAACCGCCACCGTGATTTTGCGAATGTGCGGCGTGGTTTAACGTTGATCGGGTTCGGCGACCATGCGGACGTAGCGGGCGAGTAGCATTTGCACGGCCATGATCGTTTGCCATTCGTCGAAACCGAGGCGGACTTCGGTGCCATCTTCGTTTGATTCGATATTTTCCGTGGCGATGGTGAGGCCGCGATGGAGGTAGTCGAAGACTTCGGAGATGCGTGCCGACTGCGAGCCGGTGAGTTTCATCGGCAGTGGCGGAATGTCGGCATCGCGCGGGCTCCAGTCGGTCGTGGAGCCGCAGTCGTTGATGCTGCGTCGCGATTCGTCGACGGAGACTTTGCCCGATGCGCCCATCCCCGCTGCGAGTTCTTCCGCGCGAAGGGTATGCACGGCTTGCGACATCGATTTCACTTGCGGTGTGCTGCGGCGTATCGCGATTTCTTCCATCGTGCCGAATAGCAGCATCGACCGGCCAACGGAGACTTGATCGCCCGGTCGCAGTCGACGAATCTGAACGGTCGTACCGTTGACGCGGGTGCCGTTGGTACTTTCCAAATCGGTAATGATGATGTCGCCGTCTTCGTGCTGGACTTTAGCGTGGTATCGGCTGATCCGCTCGTCGTTGAGCCGCAGGCCATTGCCTTCTTCGCGGCCAATAGTTACGGGTATCGATAGGTCGCGGAACACGCGGCCCTTATCGACGCCTTCCAACACGAGGAATGTGACAGTTGGCATACGCGACCCTTCCATCGAAGCCCAGCGAGCACGAAACCGATAGTGCCATACTCGTACGAATCGAGACGATACCAACATACCTATAGAACGCGAAGCCGAAACGAGAGGCGAGATTCGGCACGCTTTCGGGAACTAACGTGTATACTTGCGGATTTCGGCACCGATGTCAATTATATCTTCGGACAAATACGATTATTTGGATGAAAATTCTCGCAAGCACGACGAATTCACTGCGGTTTCCGGTGCATACTCGCGTCATTCCGCATCGCTCAGGACTCGTGCGCCACCCAATCCGGAAGTCGCACCCGAAAACCGGAATCGACCCACCGCACCAACGACTTGCGTCCGATTTCGACTGGCGCGATCCACGCTGGATCCAAAGTTTCGACGACCCCGTAAACGGGTTCTACCGATATTACGTTTGCGATTTCGCCTGTGCGTGATAATATCGCCATCAGGGTTGCCGTTCAGTTAAATGATTCCGAGGTTTGAATTGTCCGATTTCCGCACCGATATTGTCGGCCTCGTTCAGCGATTTCGCACGCACATCAAGCAGTACAAATCGAGTGCCACGAAAGAAGCGGAAATCCGCCAGCAGTTCATCGACCCGTTCTGGCAGGCGCTCGGTTGGGATGTCGGCGATACGCACGGTGTCGGCCCATCGGAAGCCGATGTCATCATCGAAAAGAACGTCGAGACGGTCGATTCCGGTGGCATTCGCAGTCGCCGTCCCGATTATCTCTTCCGGTTGAGCGGATTCGCACGTTTCGTCGTCGAAGCGAAGAAGCCGGCGATCAACCTCGACAACGATCCGGCCGGGATCTTCCAAGCCAAGTCGTACGCCTGGAACAGCACGATCCCGTTCGCGATCCTCACTGATTTCGAACAATTCCGGTTGTTCGATACCACGCTGAAACCGATTTTCAACGAACCGTCGCGCGGCTTGGTAGCCGAGTTCAAGATCGATTTCGATCAGTACGAATCGCAATGGGATACTTTGGTTGCGACGTTCGGCCGCGATGCGGTCGAAGGCGGTTCGCTCGAGCGCCTGTTGGGGCGACTGAAAAAGCTGAAGGCGTGCCGCCGCATCCGCACCGTCGATCGCACGCTATTCGACTTCAAAGGCAGCGAGCCGGTGGATCGCGTGTTCCTCGCGTACCTCGATACGCACCGCCGTCACCTCGCAGCCGAAGTCTATTTCCATAACAAATCGGCTTTCCCCGAAGCCGATACGCTGCACGGTGCCGCAAAACTGACGGCGGCGGTCCAGCGGATTATGGATCGCCTCGTCTTCATGCGCGTGATCGAAGATCGCAATGTGGCCCCGTGGGGCACACTGCGCGACATGCTGGATCGCATCGGCACCGAGGGCGGCGAGTTCTACGAATCGCTTTGTGCCACGTTCCGCGATTACGACCTGAAATATAACGGCTATTTGTTCAAGCCGCACTTCTCCGA
Organism: Limnoglobus sp.; assembly: GCA_043726085.1. Lineage (GTDB taxonomy): Bacteria > Planctomycetota > Planctomycetia > Gemmatales > Gemmataceae > Limnoglobus. The sequence continues at coordinate 2,656 of JAYSKW010000150.1, read as the reverse complement.
ACAACTCATCGTCGATGGTTCGGTCCTCGCCGATTTCACGCGCACGCTCTATCCGCCCGACGGCCCGTGGGACTTTGCCGCCATCGGTGACGACATTCTCGGCATCGTTTACGAGCGGTTCCTCGGCAATGTCGTCGCGGTGCAACACGGCCAAGCGACGATCGAGGAAAAGCCCGAAGTGCGCCATGCGGGTGGCGTCTATTACACGCCGACGTTCGTGGTCGATTCGATCATCCGCCGCGTCATCGGCGCTCAAATTCAAGGGAAAATGCCGCTCGAAGTGCTGGCCGTGAAAATCCTCGACCCCGCCTGCGGCTCGGGTTCGTTCCTCGTGGCGGCGTTGCAATATCTGTTCGATTACTGCATTCAGACGATCGCCAAGAAACCCGAGTTGGCGATGGCGAGCGTACCCGCAACTGTCGCTGCAAGTAAGAAAAGCCGCAAAAAGAAGGCCGAAATCGCCTTCCAGGACAAAGAGGGCCACTGGTATCTGTCACCGGACTTCCGTGCCGCACTCCTCACGCATTGCATTCACGGCGTCGACATCGACCAACAGGCGGTCGAAGTGACGGTGATGTCGCTTTACCTGAAAATGCTCGCCTCCAAACTCCCCGCGAATTGGCAATCCGAGTGGGTCGAAACGCGATTGCTGCCGGCGCTCGACAACAACATCCTCTGTGGCAACTCGCTGATCGACGACGAAGGTTACGACCGCTTTCTGACGACGAAAGGTGCAAAACAACGCACGCTATTTCCAGTGGAAACCGTCGACACCGCATTCCGCATCAACCGCTTCGATTGGACGAGCCGCACGAAAGGCTTCGGCCGCATTCTCGACGAACAAGCCATTAAAGAGCGCGGTCGCGCTGGTTTCGACGGCATCATCGGCAACCCGCCATACATTCGCGTGCAAGAACTCAACAAGTGGGCACCCGAAGAATGCGAATACTACAAGTGGCACTATGCGAGCGCCGCAAAAGGCAACTACGACATCTACGTCGTGTTCACCGAGAAAGCCCTATCGCTGCTTTCCCCAGAAGGACTATTGGGCTTCATCATGCCGCACAAATGGTGGCAAGCCAAGTATGGGGAAGGCTTGCGAAAGATCGTCGCCGACGGCAAGAATCTGCGCGCGATTGTCGATTTCAGCCATCAACAAGTCTTCAGGGGCGCAACGACATACACGGCCATCCACATTTTGGGACTGAAGGCGAACAAGAATGGTATCAAGTACGCAAAAGTGAACGATTTAACGGACGGGATCACGCAGTGTGCTAATCTCGATGCGCGCGGCAAATCTGAAGGTGTAACGAACTTCATCGCCCCGATGCCGACCGGTGAGGCACCTTGGCGAATTGCAACCCCGAAAACGATGAAAGTCTACGAAGCGGTTTCTAACAATTCGACACTGACACTTGCGGAGGCATCTTCTCGATTGTTCCAAGGCGTTCGTACGAGTAAAAACCAAGTCTTCGTACTGCGCGTGGCCGACGAAAAACGTGGCATATACTTATCGGAGGCGCTCGGCCGGCACGTCGAACTCGAACGCGGTTTGCTCAAGCCATTTCTCGATGGGAACAATATCCGACGATTCGCCCTAGAGAAGGCCACCGCCGTTGCGATTTTCCCTTACAGTCAGGCGAAATCAACGGGCGGCGTCGATCGGATTGTTGCCACCGAGATCGCGAAGAAGTATCCCAAGACTTGGCAGTATCTCAAAGAGTGCGAGACGATCTTACGGGCGCGGTAAAGTGGGGCTATGGATACGGAAACGTGGTATGCCTATGGCCGCACGCAGAATCTCGATCTTTTCGGCATACCCCGCATATTAGTTCCAGATATGATGGAACGGGCATCGTATGCATTCGACGAACGTGGAGATTCCGCCTTCGTGAGTGGCTATGGCATCATATTAAAAGAAAAATATCGCGAGCTTCACGCCTACTTTACTGGATTGTTGAATAGTACGTTATTGAGCGAGTATTTGAAAAGTGTATCGACGCCACTTCGCGGCGGTTGGTATCGAACCTTTCCGCAGTTCCTACGTCAAATTCCCATCAAGCTACCCGAGACGGTCGCCGAGAAAAAACTCGCGGGACGGATCGCCGATTCGGTTCGTGCCATCATGACGGCGAAGACGGCACTTCGCGATCCGATGCTTTCCGACCACGAGAAATCGCAATTGGAACGCACCGTCGAAACGCACGAGAAACGCATCGACGTCGATGTCTTCACCCTCTACGGCATCGATGGCCTACCCGGCGACGACGCATGATTTGCATCACGAAGAGGAAGTAGCTCGACATCGGCGTGGCAGTGTCCGAACACTCGCTTGCCCTCAGTGACGGGTACCGTCGGCCAGGTGATTCGCCATCAGCACGCCGTCGCCGCCCGGTCCAAGAAAGCGACCGGCATCCGAGCTCTGCTGCACCGACTTGCGGAACACCTGGAAGAGGCCGCCGTGGGGTAATTCGTCCCCAAAGTCGGTTCCGGGAAGCCAACACGCTTTCAGGGGAATCCCCGGAAAGCCTGGTTTTTAAAGTGATTCAGACGACTTTCGACGTGCAAAACTTAGCGGAGCGGGAGGGATTTGAACCCTCGATACGGGGATACCGTATACAGCATTTCCAGTGCTGCCTCTTCAGCCTCTCGAGCA
>JAYSKW010000149.1:0-4192 GCA_043726085.1 Limnoglobus sp. | reverse complement strand
GGGATCGCAGCGACTTGATCGCGCCAGAACTCGTTCGTCAGCATCACCATTGCGAAGCCGAGAAACTCGTCGGCCATATTCAGCTTTTCGAGCAAAAACACGGCATCGGTGCGGGTTTCGTCGCGCGTGAGTGGCTTCGAGCGGTCGAACCCCATCGCGTGTTGGCGCGCCGCATCGCGCAGCCGATCGCGATCGATGCGAGAAGGGGGAACGATCTTGAACCCAGCCGTGCTAGTTTTCTGAAATGAGGATGTTTCCGGTTCGACGTCTGTCGTCACGTTGGGTTCCTTCGCATCAAATGTCGGAATGGCGAGGTTCGTCGGTCATCGTTTGGCAGGTTCGCACGCGGATCGGGCGGAGATACCGTCTCTCTCCCGATACCTTTCTATCAACGGTATGAGTTTGCCGGAATGGGGCTATGTCGAGAAATGAAAACCGTCTCACGCCGGCGCGAACGCCACCGGCAGTGCCTTCCCGATCCGAACCGTTTCCACCGAAAAAAACGTTCAACCTCACGCTTCTAACACGCGGGGTTGATTGGGCCAGCGTCTACGCACTCCGCTGCCACCGTGACCCAACGGAAAGTCCATACCGGGCGTCGATGTTCTGGCCGATCAGCGCCGCAAGGCGCGCGATCTGCTCGTCAGTCAGAATGCGAGAGTCGAAGAAGGCGTGGTGGTTCTCTGCCCATCCCCACTCGTCGTACCCGTGGTCGAGGAACACCAGGAACCGCATTTTCCTGGCGACGACGTAGTCCGGCACACCGCACGCCCGCAACTCACGGCCGTGCCGCGTCAGGAACTCGTCCCATTCATCGCGGCAACGACGGAACGCCATGTTTCTGAGCCTCCCCTGAACTCCGCCGCACAATAAACCAAGCTTATCGTGTGATGCTTAATTCGTCTATGGTGCAGTTCCCGTCCGTTGGTTCGACACATGTCACGCTCAGCCGCCTCGGGTGGCGTCTGCTGGCGTGTCCCAGTAGTCGTGCGGCCAAGAGAGCGAAACTTCGATGACCTTACGCACTCGCCCGCGTCGACCGGAAGGTAGTTTTGGGCCGCGCGTCTCGACATGGACCGCGAACCCCTCGAACTGGTAGCTCCAACTGCCGCCGAGCCAGTGCGCGAACTCGAAGGGCGAAGTGGAAAGGAATGTCCGCTCTTCACTGCCGAGCGGCATCACGATGTTATCGAACACCAGTTTGCCTGTGAACGGCTGATGAGGTGTGAACCGGACTCGCGGTTCATCGGTCCCAAACCAGCAGCAAATTGTCTGTACTCGACGTGTGTAATGGTGCTCGTTGAACGTCAATCCCATCGCGTCGTACACATGGATCTGGTTGTTCCGGTATCCGACAGGAGCCGGTCGTTCGCCAGCATCAATCCGGCTTGGTGCTCCCAGGACCGCGTGCAATTCCGCAACAGTCGGCGCGGTCTCAATCGCGAACCCACCAACGATCACCTTCGGGACGCTGGCCACGACTTCGCACTTCATCGCGGCTCCAGGCAGAGAACGCCGACTCGATGTTCGAACCAACCCGAAGGCTCCTGATCCCGGACGTAATCGACGATCGCGCGCCGCACGGGGCCAGATGCGGATGCAACGGCGTCGTTGAACATCGCAATCTGGTAATCCCACTTGCCGCCCTGTCCATTGGCAATCGAAACAAGCAAATCGCCCGCCCAGTCTGGCTGGCGCGCAATTAAGTCCGGTAGCTCTTGCACAAGGATTTGCATTAGCTCCTCTTCGGGGAATCGCCACATCACGCGGAATGTCGTTTGATACGCTCCGAAATCGTGCCGCATTTGAATCGATTGAACAAGTGCAGCCAATGCGGTCGGCCCTTCCGATCCATCCAAAAGATACATTAATTCGATGTAGCGAAGAAACCGGCGATGCACCTCATTTGGATCGATCGACTTGTTCGCGTCCTGAACGATGCGACCAGTAAAGAGTAACTCGTCCTTCCAGGCGGCGAAATCGTGTATCGGCATAGTGAAACCCTTCTGCCGCCGAACTGGTGCTTATTCTTGCGCGTCGCGCGCGACAAGCAAGTCGCGGGGAACGTCCGACGAATTTTGCCAATCGACTATCCTCTCATACTTCCCACCGGATGCAACAGCAAATGTCCAGCGAAATCATGGTGCAGACTATCTCAGAATTTGAATTATCACGGATGTCGGGTTGGTCATACCCACACGATTTCCATCAGTCAAAAAATCGGAGGCGATGGGACGTAAGTCGGATTTTGTGTCGTGCGTGGAGTGACATAGAATTGTCGCCAAATGACATAGAATTGTCGCATCCGGTCGATTTTCGGTCGCATTTGGTCGCGAAACGGTCGGTAGTTCCGGCGAGTGCCGAATGGCGAGTATTCGGCTCAACCCACTATGCACGTTCGAGTTGAGGCAAAATCGCCCGAAACAAATCTGCGAAAGTCGATCAAAAAGTGGCCTCTCAGACCGAAAAAAGACCCCAAAACATGGTTTTGGAGTCTCCGCAATTGTGACTTACGTCGATTCCTCACGGTCGGGAATCACCATTTCCACTGCATTCCGAAGCTCAGACCCTGCGTGAAGAAGTCGGTATCTTTCAGTGGAACCGTTGGCCGCACGAACGGCAGTGTGGTCGCACCGGCCACGGGGAAGTTCGGGATCCGCGTGACGTCGATGTTCGTGTCGATCTGGTTGCCCGGCCGCAACACGCTGCTGAGGTACATGAAGTTGTACCCCATGAACACGCGGAAGTGCGGCGTGATGTGGTAGCCGATGTTCAGACCAACTTGTGGCACCACCGCGAACTTGTTCTGCGTGTATTGCCCGATGTTTCCGGGAACCGCCAACAACCCACCGGGGAACGACGACGTCGTACCGGTATCGAACGAAATCTGCTGATTGCCTTCGATTATTGCCGATTGGTGAACCGTACCGAGTGCGATTTTCGTTGTCAGATTCGAGAACCAACGTCCGCGTCGCACCTCGCCTTGCAGGCCGAGCGTGGCACCGTAGAACTCGTTTTCCGTACGGAAACGATCCGTCACAATGCCAGCAATCGCCGTGGGTACACCGATCGAACGCGGCGAATCGGGCGTGCGTGCGAAGAACTCGTTGACGCGCAGTTCTTCGCTGACGCTCAGGTATTGGAAGCCACCGATGAGGTCCAAACGCGAACAACTGCTACCCGCCAAACGACGGCGCAAGTTGACATCCGCGCCCCAAACCGAGTTCTCGAACTGCACGCTGGCACCACCCCGCGCCAGTCCATTTGCCGAGACGATTTCCGAGAACGGAATGTTCTGGTTCGCGTTGTTGAACGGGCGAGCGAGCAGCGGAAACTGGTCCGAACTCGTTGCGAATTCGTTACCGTTACGACCAAGGAAGAACACGCTGCCATCGAGCGCCCAACGCTGATCGTTGCCGAACCAGCGTCCTAATCCGAACCGTCCCCCACTGTGCAGCGTTTGCCCGAACGAGCCATCGCCAACGAGGGTTCGCGTGTCACCCGTACCCAGAATTCCGTTAAATGAAGGCGAACTCGTCGTGAGCAGTGCAGGGAATTGGGCGCTCTTCGTCCACCACATCAGGTATTCCGCCGACGACCACCAGCGTTCCGGCTCGCAACCGGCGTTCGTCGCACATGCGCCGAACAGCCCCGGACCACCTGGGACTGCGGCGTAGCTGCCACCGAACAACGGCGCATCGAGTGCGGGCGGCACAAAGTGTCCCTGGTCGGGTGAAACCATCGACGGAAACCCGCCACCCTCGATGGGGATCGCCGGCCCGAGCGTAACGCCGCCTTGCGGGTACCCTTGTGGAACATAAGGGTACGACTGGCCGGGGATCATCGCACCCGGTGCCGTCGCGCCGGGCACTTCCGAAACCGTCGGGCCTTTGCCGAACGGCCTCGGCATCGGCAGACCTTGCGCCGGCGCGCCGATGACCGGTGGGGGCATTGGCATCGGCATCGGTGCGGGAGTTTGGCCGCGTGCGGTGGAAGGTGCCTCTTCCAGAGGGCGTACCGCTAAAATTCGCGTGACGGGCTTTGAAGCGAGTGGACTGGCTGGTAATAGCTGTGGTGTTGCCGCCCCAAAGGTTTGGGCGACCGCGTTGGCGGTCGTCAAGGCGAAACTCAGCCCGACTCCGGTTGCCAACAAGCGACGCATGGTGTGGTCCTCCTGACCCCGGCGCGATGG
>JAYSKW010000148.1:0-2392 GCA_043726085.1 Limnoglobus sp. | reverse complement strand
GACGAGGCCGATGGCGACGATGCAGAGCAGAATATGGGCGTAAATCAGGCTGTTATACTCGGCCCACAGGAAGCCCCCGACGCCCGATGCGCCCGTCAGCATCTCGGCGGCCACGATCACCAGCCACGCGATCCCGAGGCTCAGGCGATAGCCCGTGAACATGTACGGCAGCACGGCAGGCAGCATAATTTTCCACAGCGTTTTGCTCCACGACAGCTTCAGCACGCGGGCCACGTTGAGATAGTCTTGCGGGATCGCCTTCACGCCCACGGCGGTGTTCAGAACCGTTGGCCACATCGAACAAATCGCAATGGTGAAGATCGCCGCCGGTTCGTTTTTGCCGAACAACACGAGACCCAAAGGCAACCACGCCAGCGGCGACACGGGACGCAAAATTTGAATCAGCGGGTCGAACATTTTGCCGAACCACGGCGACAACCCGAGCAAGAATCCGAGCGGCGTGCCGATGAGAATCGCAATCGCGTAACCCTTCGCCACACGCACTAGCGAGTACCACGTGAAACGCAGAATCCCTTGATCTTGCTCGCCGCGTTTGTCGAACGGTTGCAGCACGTACTGCTTGCTTTCGTCCCACGTTTTCATCGGCGAAGGCAGTTCCTTCGCAATGGTGGCGCTGAGCAAATACCAGACGCCGATCGTCAGCGCGATGCCGACGAGGGGTAGGATCAGCCAGTCGAATGGGAAGAGCTTTTTCATGTTCGTTCAGTGTGGTAATGGCAGAGGTCAATCATCGCGCGGCGGGAACATCAACCCTTCAGGGCGGTGATGGCGAAGCCCTTCGCGTACTTTTCCAGGTCGCCCGTGGGGTCGAAGGTCACGCCGTCAGAGAACTTGATGGCGCTGTCGTCTTTGCCGCCGTGCTTGTAGCCGATCTCGCTCATCGCTTCTTCGTAAATGTCCGGCCGCATGACTTCCTTAACGACCCCTTCGTAGTCGGGCGCGCCATCGGTGAAGCCCCAACGGCGGAGTTGCGTCAACCACCATTTTCCGTACGCGGGTTGCGGGTAGTTGCAGTTGCGATCGCTGAAGATCATGTAGTTCGGGTCTTGCGTCTTGCGTCCGTCGCCGTAGTCGTATGTGCCTTGTAAACGAGCAAGAATCGTCGGTGGCTCGCAGTTGATATACGTCGTCTTCGACACGATCTCGCACTGCTCGGGGCGGTTTTTCATGTCGTCGAGCCACACGCTCGCCTCGTGTAATGCCTTCAACGCATTCTTCACGATCTTCGGATTCTTGTCGGCGAATTCCTTCGTGAACGCGGCGACTTTCTCGGGGTGATCCTTCCAGATTTCCTGCGTCGTCGTCGCTGTGAAACCGATGTTCTCGTTGATGCAGCGTGCGTTCCACGGCTCGCCGACGCAGAAGCCGTCCATCTTGCCGAGCTTCATGTTCTGGACCATCTGCGGCGGCGGGATCGTGATGAGCTTGATGTCCGCGCCTTCGCCATTCGCACCACCCGGTTGAATGCCACCGGCGGCCAGCCAGTAGCGAAGCCACATCGCGTGCGTGCCGGGCGGGAAGGTCATCGCGAACGCCAACGGATCTTTCGCTTTCGCTTCATCGACGAACGCCTTTAACGGCTTCGCGTCGGCACCGACCTTGCCCTTATACTTCTCCGCCAGCGTGATCGCCTGGCCGTTGCGGTTGACGATCCACGGCACGATCATCGGTTTCTTCGGCGCGCCGCCGAGGCCCATCGTGCTCGCGAACGGCATCCCGAGCAGCATGTGCGTACACTGGATATCGCCCGACGCCAACGAGTCGCGAACCGCCGCCCAGCTCATTTGCTTCCTGATCGTCGACTCGATGCCGTACTTCTTGAAAAAGCCTTTTTCGTGTGCGATGACGAATGGCGAACAGTCGGTCAGCGCGATGATGCCGATATCGAGTTTGTCCATCCCGCCTTCGGGTGTCGTGGCGGAATCCGCACCGCCACAACCGACGATAGATGTCGCAGCCGTGCCGAAAGCCGTCGACTTCAAAAACCCCCGACGCGATGAATTCACCGGCATGATCTGCTCCTGATAAATTTTAATAACGCCGCACTTAAACGTTCTGTGCCGCGAATGCCCAACGATTGAGCGATGCGCGAAATCGCACCGCTTCGCCGATGACGATGATTGCGGGCGAACGCACTTCTGCCGAACGGACGAGTGAAGCAATCGTTCCGAGTTCGCCATCGACGACGCGTTCATCGGGAAGCGTCGCACGTTCGATGACGGCAACGGGCGTGGTGACGGACATACCTGCATCGATGAGCTTCGCCGCGATTTTTTCGATGTGCCGAAGCCCCATGTAAACCACGAGGTTGCTCATGCAAGCGAGTGCCGCCCAGTCGTGTTCGCATTCGTCGCTGTCCGGGTCGTGATGC
>JAYSKW010000147.1:0-1662 GCA_043726085.1 Limnoglobus sp. | reverse complement strand
CCGTCGATCTCGTTCGCGGCGTCGGCGTCTTGCTCGGCTGGAAGCGGATCGACGTCCCCGGCGCGACGGGTTACCTCGATACCGACTACGCTGCCAAGGGCCGTTACGGTGTCGCGGCGCTCGCGGATTTCGATCTCGTCTGCGTTCACGTCGAATCGCCCGATGAGGCTTCGCACGAAGGCCGGGCCGATGAAAAAGTGAAGGCGCTCGAACGCATCGACGAGCATATCGTCGGCCCGCTCTTGGAGGCCTTGCCGAAGTACGGCGACTGGCGAATTTTAATCGAACCCGATCACCGCACGACGTTACGAACCCGCGCCCATGCGTACGGTGAGGTGCCGTTCGCGGCGGCCGGCACGGGTATCGCACCGGCGGGGCAGATGAGTTACGATGAAGTGATCGCCACACAGGGGCCGCACAGTTTCGACCCCGGCTGGCAACTCATGCACTGGTTCTTGCGAGGTTCCGCCTAATGCGACTTTCGATCTTAATCGGCTGCCTGGCGGTGGCGTTCACCCCGGCGCTCGCGCCCGCACAAGATGCCGCGAAGGCGTTGAAACTCCGCTGGTATGGCCAGTCGTTTTTTCAACTGGAAACGCTGGCCGGCAAGAAGATTGTCTTCGATCCGCACGCGATTCCCGAGTTCGGAAGGCCCATCGTTTCTGCCGACATCATCCTCTGTTCGCACTTGCACAACGACCACGCGCAACCCGAATTGGTCGAAGGTTACAAGACTGCCCGCACACTATTTGGCTTGAAGGAAATCAAAGGTCGCACGCCAGATTGGGTGCGAATCGACGAGAAAATCGGCGCAATCGCGATCCGCACCGTGGGCACGTATCACGATGCCGAGAACGGCATGGCGAAGGGCAAGAACACGATTTTCATCGTGCAAGTCGACGGCCTCACCTTCTGCCACCTCGGCGATTTGGGCCATGAACTGAGCGAAGATCAAGTGAAAGCAATCGGCAAAATCGACGTGCTGATGATGCCGATCGGCGGCACCTACACGATCAACGGCGATCAAGCAAAGAAGGTCGCCGCCGCACTGAAACCCCGTTTGTTCATCGTGCCAATGCACTACGGCGTCCCCGGCTACGACGACCTCAACGGCCCCGAAGAGTTCCTCGATGGCTTAAAGAACGTCAAGCGCACCCCGCTCAGCAACGAGTTAGCCATCGCGCCCGACGCCAAAGCCGACGAACCGACGGTGATCTTGCTAAGCTGGAAATCGCCCGGACTCGGGCAACCGAAGAAGTGAATCGGCCAGCGGCACAATACTTGCAGTGTTTTCGATCGTGCTTTCGTCGCGAAGAGACTCACTCTCCGGGAAGTTTCCACGATTGACCACATAAACGAGGTGATCCGCCATGTTCGAGTTGTTGCGAAGCCAATCTAAAAGCGCGAGCGGAGCCATTCTCTACGTCACCATCGGCACGCTGATGATGATTTGGTCGGGGCTTTGGTACTTCTACTTCCTACGCCCCAACCCGAATCCCCCCGCATGGCAGAGTTTCACCTGCATGGGCACGATTCTCTCGGGTTTCGCCATCTCTGCGATCGGACTCATGTTCGGCTTGATCGGCCGTGGTGCCAAAGCCGCAGATACCAATGTCGGTGTGGCGGCGACACCTGCGATTGTTGCACCCACGCAAGTCGTAG
>JAYSKW010000146.1:0-20991 GCA_043726085.1 Limnoglobus sp. | reverse complement strand
GTCGAGCTTTGCGGCGCGGCGTGCGGGGTACCAGCCGAAGAGGATGCCGACGCCCACGGAGACGCCGAGCGCGAGGAAGATCGATTTCACGTGGATGATTGCAGGGATGTACAGCGTGCGAATCCAGGTGGCGGTTTCGGGGGCGGAGAGTCGTTCTGCGATGCTGCCTAGTAACCGCGGCGCGGCGGGGACGATGAACACGAACGCCAGCCCGAAGATGACGCCGAGCATTCCACCGACGGCGGTTTGTACCGTCGCTTCGACGAGAAACTGCATCGTAATGTCCCGCTGTTTGCCACCGAGCGCGCGACGGATACCGATCTCGCGGGTCCGTTCCGTCACGGTCGCCAACATGATGTTCATGATGCCGATGCCACCGACCAATAGCGAAATCGACGCGATCAAAACGAGCAACGACGTGAAGCGTTCCTGCGAACGCTCAGCTTCCTTCAGGCGATCCAGCGGCACCGTGATCGCAAAGTCTTTCTTCGGGTGATCGCCTTCGAGCATCCGCTGAATCTCATTCCCGAATGCCTCGACCTTTTTGCGTCCATCGTCGGTATCGATATCTGCATCGACGACGAGCGTGATCTGATTCACTTCGACCGACTCGCCGCTACGCGAACCGGAGGCGCGTACGAACACCGTGCTACCGATGCGACCGCGACACGTGCTGAACGGAATGTAAATGTCGTTGTTGTATTCTTCCGCGGCTTGGCTGCCGCCGCTGCCGCCCGTTGGCATCCGGTCGGCGGCGATGCCGACGATCAGAAAGCGGTGGCCACGGCACTGGATCGTGTGGCCCATCGGGTCTTCGAACGGGAAGAGTTTGTCTGCGGTGCCGGAGCCGAGCACGCAGACGTTCATCGTCTTCGCTTCGTCTTCGTCGGTCAGGAATCGCCCCCGCGCAATCGCGATCTTGTTCACATCCGCGTATTCCGGCGTCGTGGCCACGAGGCGGCTATTGTGATTGCGCTCGAGGTAACGCAACTCGGACGGGAACACCCGCATCGGTACCATCCGCACGATGATGTTGCCGTACGTGGTGAAGCGGTCGTAGTCGCGGAATTTCAACCCGTAGCTGGCCACGAACGAACGCGAACTCGTAGCCGAATCGTCGGGCGGCTTAACGCTGCGCACGATGATGTTCGTCGCGCCCTGGCGTTTAATGTCGTCGAGCGCATCTTGCATCGAGCCTTTGCCGAAAGCCATCAGCGCGATCACAGATGCCGTGCCGATGACGATGCCGAGTACAGAAAGCAGCGCGCGGAGTTTGTGCAACCACAGGCTACGGACGGCAAGCACCGCAGCGCGAACTAGTTTCGTTATCGAGAAGCCGCCGCCACCGCGAACGGGCGTCGGGGCCGGGGGCACATCGAAAATGTTCATGCGGTCATCTCCACCATTGCATCGTTGCGGACGTCGGTTTCGACGCGGCCATCGCGTAGCCGAACCACGCGCCGTGCCCATGCCGCAATGTCGTTCTCGTGCGTCACCATGATGATCGTCTTGCCCGCTTTGTTCAGCATCGTCAGCATCTGCATGATCTCGATGCTCGTCTTGCTGTCGAGGTTCCCTGTCGGTTCGTCGGCAAGGATTACGTGCGGATCGTTGACCAAACTCCGCGCAATCGCGACGCGCTGTTGCTGGCCGCCGGAGAGTTGCAGCGGGCGGTGATCGAGGCGATCCCCGAGGCCGACCATCTCCGCGAGCGCCACGCAGCGCGCCTTCGTTCGTTCGTCCAGCCGCACGCCCTGATACACCAACGGCAGCTCGATATTTTCGACGACCGTATACTGCGGCAACAAATTATACGCCTGGAAAATGAAGCCGAGATAGGTGCTGCGAATCTCCGAGAGATCGTCGTCGGATAGCCGCGCGACATCCTCGTTGTTGAGGTAATAATTGCCACTCGTCGGCCGGTCGAGGCAACCGAGGATGTTCATCAAAGTCGATTTGCCCGAACCCGATGGCCCCATCAGCGCGACGAAGTCGCCTTCGTCGAACGACAGATTCAACCCCTTGAGCACATGCACCGGCACGTGCCCTTCGAGGAAATAGTCCTTGTACAAGTCCGCAACTTCAACGATGGCAGGCATAGGCAGATCGTCGCAAAACGAATCGGGGAAGGCAGAATCAACAGTTTACCAGAGCGAGTGGCGAGTGGCGAGGAATTAGCCGCTGTTACCGCGTAAAAACGCCGCATACACCATGGCACCGATGGCGACGAAGCCGACGCCGACGATGGCTTCGGTGCGTTGCGTTTCGCCGATGAACATGTTCATTAAAATAGCAAACAGAATCAACACGTACACGATCGGTACCACGGGGTAACCGGGGCAGCGGTACGGCAGCGTCGGCGTCAGTTCGCGTTGCGTGCGACGCAGGATGAAGATCGCGGCCACGCCCATCGTCTCGAACGCGGTCGCGCCGACGACGCAGTAATTGGTTAGGATGTCGAACACGGACTTCTTCGGATCAATTAAGCCCTTTTCACTCGCCATTTCGGCCGCCACAACGAGCAACATCGCCCATCCGGAGAAGACGACCATCGCGGCAGCGGGGGTGCGGAATTTCGGGTGCAATTCGCGTAGTCGTTTCGGTGCCAGCCCGTCGTCGCTCATCGCGTAAAGTAATCGCGGCGCGACGAGAATGTTCCCATTGAGCGAGCCGAAAACCGAGGTCATGAGGATCAGCGACGCGATCGCGCCACCGACGTTCCCGAGTAGCCGCACGCAGAACGCGGTCGAAACGGGCGTGTCTCCGAGTGCCATCATTTCGGTTCGCGAAATGACCGTGTAATACGCGACGTTCGCGCCGACATACAGCGCGATGAGCAATAGCACGCCACCGATCAGCGCTCGCGGAATGTTGCGTTGTGGGTCGGTCACTTCCTCGGCCACCGGCGTGATGTTCAACCAACCGTGATACGCCCACTGCACCGCCACGGCGGCGGACCCATACTTCACCCAGTCGATTTGGCTCCAGTCGCTCGGCCAGAACGGCGTCATGTTCGCCGTCGTTGGAGGATGCACCGGCTGCGATACGAAAACGAGAATCGCAATTGGCAGCGCGATGATCGCCAGCAGCGACCCGACCTTGAGCAACGTCAGTACCAGTTGCAGCCTGCCCCCGATTCGCGTTCCGCGAATGTTCAGCGCCGTCAGTGTGGCAATCGTGAAGAGTGTCTCGACCACCGGCACCCAACGCTCGAATGAGACATCGATCGTTTGCATCAGCAAGTCGTTGAGCGATTCGACGAACATGACCGCGAGCACGCCGATACTCGACGTGCGAATAATTCCGAAATCGACCCAGCCCCACAAGAACCCCGCCCACCGCCCGTAACTATCGCGAAGGAACGCATAGTTCCCGCCCGCTTTCGGGATGCGAACCGCCACCTCGGCAATCGTCAGCGCGCCGAACAACGCGAGTAAGCCACCGAGCACCCAGACCGAAAGCGCGAGGCCAAACTCCGGGCATTCGATCGCCACGTTCTTCGCCTTCTTGAACACCCCCGAGCCAATCACCGTGCCCACCACCACCGCCGCCGCCATCCACGGCCCGAGAACGCGAGGCAATTTTGAAGTCATGAAAGCCGTCCGTTAAACGAGCGCGAAACACCGAGAGGTTCGCACAAGGATAGCAGAGTACGGGGCAAAGTGGCGCGAAATTTCAACGACCGATGGTGCTGTCACGATTCCGAACCACCTCCGTTTCCAGTTGCGCCAACTTTACCCGCACTTGGGCCAACGCACCGCGTACGTTCCGTGAACGGTTATGTTGAGGGTAAGCCACTGTTGTTACGAATTACAAAGACTTCAAGTACTCGATCAGCGCCTTGCGCTGGTCTGCGGTGAACTCGGTGTCGCCGTAGTCGTGACCCGCGTTGCTGTTGCCGGGTTGGTTCGTGTCGTAGAGAAAGGTACCCGCCGTGCTGACAAAGCCCATGTTTTCCTTGTCGTAGACGCGGCTGCCGACCTGGAACGTCTTTGTTCGCGCCGCCGGTTTTTTCAGCAGTTCGTCGATGTTCGGCACCGAACCGTTGTGCAGGTACGGTGCCGTCGCCCAGATGCCGTTGAGCGGGCGGCCTTTGTAGATGTACCCGACGGGCGCAGCCTCCTTCAGTTTCAACCGACTGCCCGCTTCGCCGAGGACCGACTCGTTGGAAATCGATTCGACGTGGACCGATTCGCCATCGAGCGACTTGAAGCGGTTGAATGCTTCCACGCTATTGGCGAAGGTGAACGTTTTCTTGCCGATGGTCACCTTGAGGTTCTTCAAGTCGCTTTTTCTGTCGAGGATCCCTTCGAGAAACTTCTCGTTTTGCAGTTCGAGCGATTGAAAGCGGCCCGTCAGTTTTTGATCGCCGATCGTGACTTCCGCGCTACCTGCCAACTGGAAGGGAACCGCGAACGTGGCACCGGCTCCGCCGCCGATGAGTACGCGCTGAACCGAGTGAACGAGCAGTTGGCTCTGGTTGGCGGTTTCCTTGAACTTCCGGAGTCCTGGGACGTTGATGTACTGTCCCTCGAATTCGCCCGTCTTGGCGACCCGCGTCAGGAAGTTGCTTGCCATCGTCGGGTCGGTGCCGACCGAGCTTTCCAGCCACGCTTTCACTTCGCGGTTGGGATTCGTGCGTTCGATCGACTTATGACACGCGGCGCAGTGTTGGTTGAACAGGGTCTCTCCACTCGCCCGAAGTGCGTCGTTTATCGGCCCCAACTCCGCAACCGGCCACTGCGGCGACCACAGCGTTCGTATCGAATCCTCGATCTTGATCAGATTCGGCAAGTTGACCGACGACGGATACCCCTTCGGCAAGATGATGTCTTTTTTGACATCGAACGTGCCGAACACGCCGAGAACCTCGCCGGCATTCCGTCCGAGTGCGCCGATGTGCTTCGTACCGAAAATCAGTTCGCCGAGTTCGTTGTCGTTGTTCGGCGCGGCACCGTTCCACTGGACGAAGTCGTGTTGGGGCGTGTCCCACAGGAACGGATAACTCACGGGGGCATCGGCGACGAAGTGATTCTCCGGCCGCTTCGCGGCCACGCTGGAAACCTGATTCAGGATCGCGCCGAAGGCATCGATGCGACCGGGGCCATACTTAAGCGCAGAGTTCCGCGAGAGGTTTCGCGCGTTGTACGATTCGCGTACGGCGAGCGATGCTTTCAATTCCGTCATCAACTCCCCGCGTTGCGCATCCGTTGCCGCTGACCCGAGGACGCTATCGCCGAAGCGTTTGAATTTATCCGCGACATCGACGGTGTCCTTGAGTGCGGCAGCGAGCGTCGTCTGGAACGTCTCGTAATCGGCGAGCGTCGGCGCGCCGTCGACGAGCAACGATTTGTCCCCGACGACGATCAGTTGGGTGTGGCAGGCGGCACACGTGAGGCCGACGTGTTTATCGTCTTTCGTGAAACCGACTGGCAGGCCATCAGTATTTCCTGGGCCGGAGGTACGAGCGATGTAGCCGAGCTTTTGAATGTTCGCGACATCGAGAAATCGCACGTTGCTGCCCGCTTGCTCGAGTGCGAGGAACCAGCGATACGGCAACAGTTTCGAGCCTTGCGGGACGTTGTAAAACGTCTCGGATTCGGCATCGGTCCAGTTTTGGAGGAGCGTTTTCACCGAGACCGCGCCGGGCGGCGGAATGATGTTTCTTGGGTTCTGCGCCGAAATGTCCGCCGTCGCCAGACACGGCAACAGCAAAGCGAACCAGAGATGTAATCGCTTCATGTAAGAACCCCGTAATCGAGATGTGACGTAACCATTCAATGCACAATAGATATAACGCTAACAGAACCAACTTCGGGCCAAAGATTTCTGAACGGGTAGCGGAATCCTATTGGGCAAAACATGCGACTGACCGCTCTGTTACTCGCCTTCGCGTTCACCATGCCGTTGCTGGCACAATCGCCGACGCCGCTGACGACGGGCGAATACGTGAAGAAGGCGACGCGGGCCGATACGGTCCGCGCGACGTTGGCGTCGTTCGGCGTGCCGAACCTTGAAGGCGACTGGCAGTTTGCAGGGCCGTTCGACAACACTAGCGGTGCGGGTTTCGATGCGGTTTATGCGCCGGAGAAGGACAAAACGATCGACCCGAAAGCGAAGTACATCGGCAAGAATGGGCAGACGTTCGGTTGGAAGCCGCTGCCGAACTTCACACTCGGGAAGGTCTACGACCTCGCGAAGCTGTTCCCGAAGGACAAAACCGATGCCTGCGTCTACCTGTTCCTCGAATTCCAATCGAAAGTGAACGCGCGCCTGCCGATCTCGCTCGGCAGCGACGACACGATCAGCGTGTTTTCGCAGGGTCAGCGAATCTTGCACGAAAACTACACTCGCCCGGCCGCACCGGATCAAGATTCGACCTTGATAAAAGTGTTTGAAGGCAAGAATCAACTCCTCATTAAAATCTGTCAATCGAGCGGCGGTTGGGAAGTGTATGTCAATCCCGAACTACCCGAGTACATGCCCGAGAAAATCCGCAAACAACTCGATAAAGATTTCGCCCGGCCCGCAACGAATTCACCGGCGACGGGCGCATCGAATGAAGCGAAGTTTTACAAGGTGACGACTCTTGAGACGCCGCCCGATTGCGTGCTCGAAGTCGGCGGCCTCGCGCTGCGTCCGGATGGCAAATTGCTCGCGTGTACCCGGCGCGGCGAAGTCTGGCTCGTGCATAATCCGGCATCGGATGTGCCGAGCCAAGTTCGCTTCACCCGCTTCGCGACGGGATTGCACGAAGCACTCGGTATGTATGTCGAGAACGACAACAACGTGTATGTGGTGCAGCGCCCCGAACTCTCGAAGCTCATCGACCGCAACGGCGATGGCGTGGCCGATGAGTACGTGACCGTTTCCGACAAATGGGGCGTGTCGGGCGACTACCACGAATTCGCATTCGGACCGGCGCGGCACAAGAACGGCGACTTCTTCATTACGCTCAACGTCGGCTTCGGTGGCGGGCACCAATCGAAATCGCCGTGGCGCGGCTGGTGCGTCAAAATCGACCCGAAGACGGGCGAACTCGAACCGTGGGCGTACGGGTTGCGCTCGCCAAACGGCATCAATTTCAGCCCGGAAGGCGAATTATTCTACTGCGACAACCAGGGCGAGTGGGTCGCCACGAACAAGATGCACCACCTGAAAAAGGGCAAGTTCTACGGCCACCAAGCCGGGCTGAAGTGGGTCAAGGATTCGCCGTTCGCGGGCAAAGTCAACGATAAAGTCCCGTTCGGCATGATGTACGATGGCCAGCCCGCACCCGGCAAAACTTCGCCGAAGGGAATGCCCGAAGTCGATCCGCCGTGCATCTGGTTCCCGTACGGTCGCATGGGCCAATCGGTAACGGAGCCAGTGTGGGATACCACGAAAGGCAAGTTCGGGCCGTTCGCGGGGCAGTGCTTCGTCGGCGACCAAACCCGCTCGATGGTAATGCGAGTCGCGCTCGAAAAAGTCGGCGATATTCATCAAGGGGCGTGTTTCCCGTTTCGCTCGGGGTTGCAGTGCGGCGTGAACCGCATCGCCTTCGCGCCCGATGGCAGTATGTACGTCGGCCAAACGAGCCGCGGCTGGGGTTCGGTCGGCGGCAAACCGTACGGCTTGCAGCGTATCAACTTCACAAACAATCTGCCGTTCGAGATCCATACCATGGCCGTCACCAAGGATGGCTTCGACTTGAACTTTACAAAACCCGTCGATGTGAAGACTGTACGAAATGCGACCGCGTACTCCATGAAATCCTTCACGTATGTCTACACGAGTCAGTACGGCTATCCGGAGACGGATACCCAGGGCGAAAAGCTCGAAGTGACGGGCGTGTCAACGGACGGCAAGACGGTATCGCTCGCAGTGCCCGGCCGCCGAGTGGGCCGCGTCTACGATCTCAAACTGAACGACGTCCGCTCCGCCGATGGCGACGATTTACTACACACCGAGGCATACTACACGCTCAACGCGATCCGGAAGTGAAAAATGCCCCAGGGGTACGACGAAACGTCTAACCCTGAGCTAAACGATGGAACCCCGTTGGGGTAAACGCACAACGATTCATTACCGAGGATTCTCCATGACGCCGTTGCCTTTGCTCTGTTCGTTCCTCCTGCTCGCGCAGCCGCCGGCTGAGCGATCGCGCGAACTCATTCCGCTCTGGAGCGGGAAAGTGCCGCACGCCGTTGTCGATAGTGCGTCGGACAAACCGAACATCATGGTTTACCCTGCCTTAAAGCCGAATGGGGCGGCCATCGTCGTTTGCCCCGGTGGCGGGTACGGCTTTCTCGCAGACGATCACGAAGGCAAACAAGTGGCGGAATACTTCAACGCGCTCGGCGTGCATGCCTTCGTGTTGAAGTACCGCATCGTGCAGAAGGATCGTCCCGGCCCGTTGCACCCCGCGCCGCTCGAAGATGCCCAACGCGCGATTCGCACCGTGCGGTCGAAGGCGAAAGTTCTCGGTATCGATGTCCATCGCGTCGGCATCATCGGCTTCTCGGCGGGCGGCCACCTCGCGAGTTCCGCCGGTACGCACTTCGACGAAGGCAAGAAAGATGCGGAGGATGCGATCGACGGACAAAGCTGTCGGCCCGATTTTCTCGTACTCGGCTACCCCGTCATTACCTTCGAGGACGACGCCACGCACAAGGGTTCGCGAACGAATTTGATCGGTGCCAAACCCGATGCAAAACTGATCGAGTATTATTCGAGTGACAAGCAGGTGACAGCGAAAACACCGCCGACGTTTATCTTCCACACGAGTGCCGACACCGCCGTGCTGCCGGAGAATGCGGTGCGATTTTATCTGGCACTAAAGAAGGCAAAAGTGCCCGTGGAACTGCACGTGTACGAAAAAGGTCAGCACGGTGTCGGGTTGGGCCGCGACCCCAAATGGACCGGCGGCGAAACATCCGTCGCCACCTGGCCCGACCGCCTCAGCGAGTGGCTGATGCACCGCGAATTGCTGAAGGCCAAGTAGGAATTCGGCATGGTTCATATCCAGGTCGCAGTTTTGCCAAAAAGTGAACGCCGACAAAGTGGTTTTGGCGTGATTGCATTCGGTCAAAATCGGACGTAAGTCGTTGATGTGCTAGGTTGATTCCGAAATCCGGGAGTGAGTTTGCGGAGGGGTGGGTGGTAAGTGGCGGAACCACTTTCCTGCTACCCAACACCGCCACGTTGGAACCATGCCAGGAATTCCTATCACACCGGGTACTCGTTGTAGACGGTTTCGATGCGGGCGGCGGAAGCTTCAAAGGCTTCGATGAGTACGGGATCGTAGCGTCCGGCACATTCTGTGACGATCGTTCGCATGGCGCGCGAATGCGTGAGTGCGGGGCGGTACGGGCGGCGCGAACGCAGGCTGTCGTAGACCGATGCGATTGCCACGACTCGCGCGGAAAGTGGAATTTCCGTACCCGCAATCCGCTCCGGATAACCCAAACCGTCCCAGCGTTCGTGGTGCCCGAGAATGAGTTCCGAAGCCAGCGACACGCAGCCCGTTTCGCTCGGGAATTTATCGGCCAACCCTGCAATAATGTCCGCGCCGACCACGGGGTGCGTCTCCATCACTTGGCGTTCGTCTTCGTCGAGCTTGCCCGGTTTCAGCGTCAATCCGCCGGGAATCACCAGTAATCCGATGTCGAACAGCGATGCCGACGCCGCGAGCATCGTCAGGTAACTGCTGTCTTTGAGGCGAGCATATTCGCCGGTTCCCGCTACCTTTTGCGACATCGCCCGGACGTACCGCGCGATGCGGGAACGGAACCCCGGTGCGAGGAATCCGGCTTCGACAATCAACCGCGAAAGTGTGACCGTCATCAGATCCCACGAGTTCGTCGTCGGTGCGGGGCGAATCGCCGGCGTGGGCGTGCGGGTGAGTTCGTTCATGCCGAGCCGCATCGTTTCCATCTTCAATATCCGACGGCCATGCACCGTGTCGCGGCGTCCGAGCAACGCACGAATCCGCGAGCGCAGTTCGATGGGCGTGAACGGCTTCGTCAGAAAATCGTCCGCGCCGACCGACACCAAACCGCTGAGTACCGCCACCGGGACCGTGCCCGAAATGACGAGAATCATCACCGGTTGATCGACGTTCATGCGGCGCACGCCCGTGATCAGTTCGGCCGCCGAGCAACCTTCGGGGTTCGCTTCGAGCACCAATAAATCGAACGGATATTTCTCCAGTGCCGCCCGCGCTTCGGTACCGTTTCTCGCTTCGACGATTTCAAATTCACCTGCCAGCAAGCTGTTGACGAGCGTTCGCGACATCGCATCGGGGTCGACGATCAGTACGCGCGTGCGGTCGGACAGACCGTTCGTGGTCGCTTGCGATTTCGGCGTCCAGCGCGTGAATGGCTCAAGTGCCGTCGCGACATCCGCTGCCGTTTGGTAGCGCCGATCGGGGTCGACTTGCAACAATTGCAGGATCATTTCCGCGAGATCCGAAGGCAGTTCGGCTCGCGTCTGGCGAATATCTGGCGGTGGCGCGATCAGGCGACGGCTGAGGTCGCTGACGGGATTTCCCGTTTCCGGATACGGCTCGCGGCCGGTCAGCGCCCAGAACATCGACGCACCGAGCGCGAACAAATCTGCGCGGCCATCGACCGCGTGCGGGTCGCGCGCCTGCTCCGGTGCCATATAGCCCACGGTGCCGAGTAGCGTCCCCGGTTCGGTCATCTGGTGCGTCGGATGGAGTGCCAAGCCGAAGTCGAGAAGCTTCGCACGCCAGTCGGTCGTGACGATGATATTGCTCGGTTTCAAGTCGCGGTGAACGAGGCCGTGCTTGTGTGCCTCGGACAACGCATCCGCAATCTGTCGAAATACATCCGCCGCTTTCGGTACCGAAAGTGGGCCGTGATTGCGAACGTACGCATCGAGGTCTTGCCCCGGAACATACTCCATCACAAAGTAATCGATCGTCCGCGGATGGTTCGCATCGCCGCTGATATGCCGACCCCCATCGAGGCAGGCAACGATATTCGGGTGGCGCAGTCGTGCTACGGAACGCGATTCGGCATAGAAGCGGTGCAACAGTCGTGGGCTTTTTTCGAGCATCTGCGTCGTCGTTTTAATCGCAACCTGTCGGCGTAACAGCGTATGTTCCGCCAGGTAGACGATGCCCATTCCGCCGCGACCGATCTCGTCGAGAATCCGGTACGAGCCGAGCCGCGCTTGATCGCCGCGGCCGACTTTAGTCAGTTCCGCCTGATATTCCGTGAGCAAATGAAAGTCGACGAGCCGGTCGATCATCGATTCGATCGTCGGGCTATCGCAGACGAGCGATTTCGACAGCGGTGCCAATTCATCCCATTCTTCCGGCATGACTAACGAATTGTCGAGTAGCCAATTCAGCATCAACATCATCGGGGTATTGACGTCGATCGCCGCGAGGAGATCGACCTCCCCGGTGAGTTGCTGTGCTTCGGAAATCGGCGTGAGTGTCATTGCATTACCAATTGAGAAAGCATCGTAGTGGGGCACGAAACGCGAGTTCCTGCCTATCATGAATCGAAGCAAAGCCGCTGAAAGTTGCCTTCGATACCCGAGTAACGCAAAAGTTTTACTCGCATATTCGATAACGACTCAGGCGAAGGATGAAGTTCCGTTCTAAGTCAAAACCGAGGGCATGTCATGCAGGGGAGCACATCCGGTAGTTTTCGCAACACCGCAAATCTCTCGGCTGCGAAGAAGCTGGCCGCAACGATGCCCGATGTCCGTGCCGATGTCGTTAGCGATGTCATCGCCCGAATCGCGAGCGGCGAAATACTGAGCAAGCCAGCCACAGTCGAAACGGCACGGGCGATTTTAACTGGTGGCGAACGCTTCGCACGTCGTTAATCCTTTCGCGCGCAGAAGCTCGCCCAACGTGAACATCGCATGGCTGAGCAAGCGGGAAATTCGCGAGGGCGACAGCTTCATCACGATGCTCATTTCCTTCAAACGTAGCTCTTCGCGATAGTACAACGTCACGGCCAGTCGCTCGCGCGGCGGCAGTTGCTCGAGCGATTCGGCTAACTGTGCGATCGCTTCCTCGCGTTCCATATTTGCATCGGGTGGGGCCACATTCCCTGCCGGAGCGAGGCCGCTGGGTTGTGCGGTTTGCTCCCAAGAGATCATCTTGTTGAACCGCTCTGCTGCCAAAGTCTCGGAGACTTCATCGAGTGTCAGCCCGGTGGCAGTAGCCAAATCTTCGACCGTCGTGGGGGCAGCTAATGTCCGATGGGCTTTGCGAATGAGGGTCACGCGCTCGAGCATGTGCTGGGGGAGCGGGCTGTTGCGGCGGAGTTCGTCGAGGATCGAACCGCGTATGCGGAGATAGGCGAAGGTCTTAAACTGCGCGTTCCGCGACGGGTCGAATTTCCCTGCCGCTTCGAGCAAACCGAGTACGCCCGCCGACTCCAAATTGTCCACATCGACTTCCGGTGGCAACATCGCGGCCAACCGGCCGACGACCTGTTTCACGATCGACAGATGCGACAAAATTCGCTCGTTGCGAATCGACAAGTCGGCGACGTGTGGGCACACGTGCGGGGCGTCACAATTCATGGGGCGATCCTTGAATGAGCGAGCCAAAACCCGTTTACGAACAGCGTGGGGTTTCGTGCGGGCGGGACCGGTCGAACCGGCGAATGTAAGGTAGAACGCGGAATGGAAATATGTGCCAGCCGAATCGATACAACCGTACGTAAGAAGGATAAGATTCGTGCGGGCCTCGCGATTTTCGCCCGTCACTCTTAGGAAGTGCTTGCATTTTCAGACGCGGGCAATCATTCGCAATCACTTTCTTGCCGCGTCACAGTCGTTGAAGTCGCCTGTCATTCCACTGTCGCACGACGATTCATGGCACGCTCGCAACAAATACCGTTTTCGATACTTACCCGCAAAAATCGCGGTGAGTCTTCGATCTGATCTTTATCCCGGCGTTGTGAATTCCTATTTGGAGCGGTGTCGCCGCCCATGATTGCAACCGATCACGAACTCGATGAGATCGTTAAAGACTTTCTGGTAGAAAGCTACGAGAACCTCGTGCGCCTCGATGCGGACTTCCTCACGCTCGAAAAACATCCGACCGACGAGCCGACACTGGCCCGCGTGTTTCGCACCATTCACACGATCAAAGGCACCTGCGGATTCTTCGGATTTCACAAGTTGGAAACCGTCAGTCACGTCGGCGAGAATCTACTCAGCCAACTGCGCGATGGTGCCATTCGACTCAGTCCGAACATCGCCACCGCATTGCTGAAACTTGTCGATGCGATCCGCACGATCCTTCAGCAAATCGAAACGACGGGCGTCGAAGGCGAGGGAGATTACACGCCACTCGTCGACACGCTCACGCGGTTGATGAATGGCACGACAGACAGCCCGCCGCCAATTGGGGAAGCCGAACCCGTACGCGCAATGGCTGCGCCGGGCGGCCTCGCCGACACGACCATTCGCGTCGATGTCGCGCTCATCGACAAACTCATGACACTCGTCGGCGAACTGGTTCTCGCCCGCAATCAGATCGAACAATTCGCTCTGCGGCTAGGCGATGCACCGTTCGCGCGCAGCGTGCAACGGCTGAACGCGATCACCGGAGAACTGCAAGAAGGCGTCATGAAAACGCGGATGCAGCCCGTCGGCCACATCTGGGATCGCTTCCCACGCATCGTCCGCGATCTGGCGGCGCAGTGCGGCAAACAGGTTCGTTTGGAACTCGAAGGCAAGGACACCGAACTCGACCGCAGCATCGTCGAAGCGATGAAAGACCCACTCGCGCACATCGTGCGAAACGCGATCGATCACGGCATCGAACTACCCGCCGTTCGTGTCGCGCGCGGTAAACCCGCCGAAGGCTGTTTGCGAATGCGGGCGTTCCACGAAGGTGGCTACGTCATCATCGAAATCCGCGACGACGGTGGCGGGATTCCCCCGGCGAAAGTGAAAGATAAAGCGATCGAGAAGGGCCTCATCACGATCGAACAGGCCGCGAATATGTCCGACGCCGAGGCGATTATGCTCGTCTGTACCCCCGGTTTTTCGACGGCCGATGCCGTCACGAATCTATCCGGGCGCGGCGTCGGGATGGACGTAGTCAAAACAAACATCGAAGCGATCGGCGGTACGCTCGACATCGATAGCGTCGTCGAATGTGGCACTACGATTCGCGTGAAAATTCCACTCACGCTGGCGATCATTCCTGCACTCATCGTCGAAAGTGGCGGCGACCGATACGCGATCCCGCAGATCCATTTACGCGAAGTCGTACGACTGAAAATCGACTACCGAACGGCGCAAATCGAGTACGTCCACAACGCACCGGTGTATCGCCTACGCGGTCGATTATTGCCGCTCGCGTTCTTACGCGAACAACTCGAATTGCCCGATTGTGAAGCGGAAACGGCGTATATCGCGGTGCTGCAAACCGACGGACGCCAGTTCGGGTTGGTCGTCGATGTCGTCTCCGATTCACAAGAGATCGTCGTGAAACCGCTCGGGCCCGATTTGAAAACGCTCGGCATTTACGCAGGAGCAACAATTCTCGGTGACGGCCGGGTGTCACTCATCCTCGACGTACTCGGACTCGCGACGCGGGCCGGACTCCACGAGATCGCAGAGGCATCGAAACCATCCGTATCGACATCGACTGGCGTGCAGACGTTACTCGTCCTCGGCATGGGCGAACGTCGCCTCGCGATACCAATGCGTCACATTGCTCGGCTCGAGAAAATCGCCGTTCGTGCGATCGAGCGAGCCGGTGATTTGGAAGTCGTACAGTATCGCGGCGAGATCCTGCCACTCGTCCGGTTCACGCAACTATTGAATGGAGTTTCCGCAGCCACACCCGATGCGGATTTGGCGGTGGCGGTGTACGCGGTCGCCGGGCGGCTCATCGGCCTCGTGGCGGATCGCATCATCGACATCGTCGAAACGACGGTAGAACTTCGACCCACTGCCGTGCGGCCCGGCGTCCTCGGCACGGCGGTCATTCAGCAGCGCGTTACTGAAATCATCGACGTCCCCGCCTTACTCGAGTGCGGGAGTTACGCCTGATGTCAACCACCTGTCAGCTCTGTACGTTCGTGCTCGACCGACGCTGGTTCGCGGTCCCCGTCGACGACGTTCAAGAGGTGCTTCGCTTTCAAGACATGACGCGAGTTCCGCTTGCTCCAAAGGCGATTGTCGGCCTCATCAATCTGCGCGGGCGAATTGTCCCAGCCATCGATTTGCGCACGCGGCTCGAACTTCCCCCGCGTGCAGAAGGGTGCCGACCGATGAACGTCGTCGTGCGAACAATCGACGGCCCGAAGGCGTTACTCGTCGATGAAATCGGCGATGTACTCGAACTCGCGAACGATGCATTCGAGCCGCCACCGCACACCGTTCGCGGTCCCGCACGCGACCTCATTCGCGGGACTTACAAACGAACGAACGCACTCATTCATGTGTTAGACGTGTCCAAAACCGTAACGTGTGGCACGCACACAAATTAGTATTCGCCCCTGGAGTTTCCGAAAATGTTATCGTTGCCTCGACTACCGTTTCGACGCCTCCGCACGAAATTAACGCTGCTTTTCGTCGCGCTAGCAGTCGTTCCGTTACTGGCGAGCGGCTACGTGGCCGACCTGCGAAACCGGTCCGATACGCGCGAGCGATCTGGCATGAATCTACAGAATCGCGCCGAAGCGGCCGCGATGCAACTCGACCGATTGTTATTTGAACGCTACGGCGATGCACAGGCATTCGCGTTCAACCCGATGGCGCGCGGCAAACCGGAAGACGTGTCGAAGGCTGCCGATTATTACATGACGGCATACGGATTTTACGATCTCCTCGTCGTCGCCGATGCCAACGGTCGCATCTTGGCAACGAACACCGTCGACCATCTGGGCAAGCCGATTTCCACGAAGAATCTCGTCGGACAGAGCGTGTCCGATGAAGCGTGGTTCCGCGACTGCATCAACGGTCAAGTCAAGCGAGGCGACTCGTTCGAGCAAGATCTCATCGAAGATAAATTGGTTGCGGAGGTGTATCGCACGCGGGGCTTATCGCTCACGTTTGCCGCACCGATTTACGACGAAAACGGAATAGTCGTTCGCGTCTGGTCGTCGCGCGTTTCGTGGGAACGGGCAGTCACTTCTACGCTAAAAAACCTACGCGACGAATTTGAACTCTCGAAGCAGACATCCGAAACCCAACTCGTTTCCAAGTCCGGAATTGTCCTCGACGACTACGATCCGAAGGCGATTCTCAGCTACAACATTGCAGAAGCGGGACTCGAAGCTGCCAAACTCGGAATTGCGGGTGGTAAAGGTTACACGATCGAACGGCACAATCGCAAGCCGATCGACACGATTAACGGTTACGCCACGACGCGAGGATTTTCGGATTACAAAGGCTTCGGTTGGACGGTACTCGTACGCCAAGACACGCGAGAAGCATTCGCCACGATCGATGCCGTGCGAATGAACATGCTGGGCATGTGCGGTATCGCGATTTTCATCGTTGCCGTCATTTCGTTTTGGCAAGCATCGTTAATTGCAAAACCGATGGTGCAGACGGCGGACGTGCTCCAACAGTTCGCCGATGGTGATTTGACCGCCCGCGCATCCGTGGAAACGAAGGACGAAATCGGCCGCATGGCCATCGCAGCAAACAGTGCGATTAGCAGCATTCGCCACGTGATCGGCACGGATCGCGTCGATTGGAAGGGCGTTGCGGCCGCACAGAAAACGGCAATCGAAGTGAGCGAAGACGTCGCAACACTCGGCCTATTGCTCGAAGTCGTCTCGCGTGCCAGGACGATCGACGAAGCGATTCGCAGTACACTCGAAACGATTCGCGGCGCATACCAATGGGGTTACGGCTCGTACTGGTCGATCGATCCGAAGGATAACCTGCTGCGATTCGTGCAAGAGTCCGGTACGACGAACGACGAGTTTCGTCGCACGACGCGCGAGATCGTGGTTCGCGAAGGCGACGGTTTGAACGGGCGATGTTGGCGCAACCGCGATGTCTTCTACGCAGCGGACCTCGGCCAAGTTTCCGACTGCCCCCGTTGCCCAATCGCGATGCGGCTCGGCATTAAGTCTGGTGTCGCGATACCGATCAGCGTGAATGGCAAGGTGATCGCGACGCTCGATTTCTTCATGACCAACGGTGAAGCACTCACCGCGTCGCGGCTCGATACGCTGCGGAAAATCGCCACACTCGTATCGTTCACAATCAGCCGCTATGACGCAGCTCGAACGCAGTCGATGGTGGAGAATGCCCCGACGGCGATTCTGTACGCCGATGCACAGGGACGCATTCAGTTCGTCAATCCGGCGGCGATCGCGCTGTTTGAACGGGTGGCCAAACACTTGCCGTTCCCCGCGAGTCGTTCGATCGGCGAATCGATCGAACCGCTTGGAAAACTGTCCGAACACCCGCGCCAGAGCTTGATCGACCCGAACGGGATGCCGATTAAAACGAACCTGCGACTCGGTGCGGACGTGATCGAAACGTCGGTTAATGCAATCTACGGCCAAGACAAAATTTACCTCGGCATCATGGTCTCGATGGAAATCGTCACGGAGAAGCTCGCTGCCGAAGAACGCGAACGACAGATGATCGATCAGATGAAAACGGTGCTAGGAAAGGTGGCGGAGAATTCAAATGGCTTACTGTCCGCCGGGCAAGATCTCGCGGTCGTCAGTCACCAAATGAGTGCCGCTGCCGAAGAAACATCCGCGCAATCGACCGTCGTATCCGCGGCCGCCGAGCAAGTGAGTGCGAACGTCACGACGGTCGTGACGGCCGTCGACGAGATGAACGCGAGCATCAACGAGATCGCCAAGAACGCGAACGAAGCGGCGAAGATTGCATCGACGGCGGTGGTGGCTGCGGGCAAAGCGAACGCCACCGTGACGAAACTCGGCGCGAGCAGCGCAGAAATTGGCCAGGTTATCAAGGTGATTACGTCAATCGCGCAACAAACGAATTTGCTCGCTCTCAACGCGACGATCGAAGCCGCCCGCGCCGGAGAAGCCGGCAAAGGCTTCGCGGTTGTGGCCACCGAAGTCAAAGAACTCGCGAAAGAAACCGCGAAGGCGACCGAAGACATTAGCCAAAAGATCGAAGCGATCCAACGAGATACACGCGGGGCCATCGACGCGATTGGGTTAATCACCGAGACGATTTACCGCATCAGCGACATCTCGAACACGATTGCATCGGCAGTCGAGGAACAGACCGCGACATCGGTGGAGATTAGCCGAAACGTCTCCGAGGCGGCGAAGGGTACGGCGGAAATCGCGCAGAATATTACATCGGTCGCACAGGCGGCCGGCGACACGTCCGAAGGGGCAACGGGCGCGCAGAAGGCGGGCGAACGCCTCGTCGACATGGCCGCCGAGTTACAACATTTGGTCGCGCAGTTTCAGCATCTGGGAACCGGGCGAGATGCGACAACGGCGGTCAGTTCGGCCACGCCGCCACCCGTTTCAACCTTTGCCACCAAGCGTTTATTGCCCGCGATCTCGCGATCGAACGCAAATGGGGTTCGGTCATAATACCTGTAACAACGGAGGTTGGTACGATGCGTGCGTTGGTAATCGACGACTCAAAAGTGATGCGGAGCACCCTTTGCAACATGCTCAAAAAGCTCGGCTACGAGACGACCGAAGCCGGGGACGGCAAGGCTGCGCTCGAAGTACTCGGGCCGCCGGGGCAGTTCGATCTGGCGATGGTCGATTGGAACATGCCCGAGATGAACGGGTTTGAATTCTTGCTCGCAGTGCGGGCCGATCCGGAGCGTGCGGACCTTCGCATCGTGATGGTGACGACGGAAACCGAGACGTACCAAATGACTCGCGCGCTCGCCGCTGGGGCGAACGAATACGTGATGAAGCCGTTCTCGCGGGAAGTCCTCGCTGAGAAACTTTCGCTGCTCCTTGCGACTGCCGCCGTCTGAGGAACCCGTGAGCAAAATTCGCGTGTTGATCGTCGACGACTCGGTCGTCGTGCGGAAAATTGTGGCCGACGTATTGTCGACCGACCCCGAACTGGAAGTAGCCGCCGTGGCTGCGAACGGTCGGATCGGCCTCGCGAAGTTTGCGCAATTGCAACCGGACATCGTCACGCTCGACGTCGAAATGCCGGACATGGACGGTTTGGAAATGCTGGCCGCGATCCGGCGTATCGACCCCGCAGTGCCGATCATCATGTTCAGTTCGCAAACGGAACGCGGGGCGAAAACGACGCTCGATGCTCTATTGCGCGGGGCGACGGATTACGTGACGAAGCCGACGAACGTCGGCAACCTCGCCGAGGCACAGCAACGGATCCGCGAGGAATTAATCCCTCGAATCAAAGCGTTTTGTCGCAAAGTGATCGCGTCGCCGGTTCGTGCGGCGACTGGTTCGGGGCCGATTCGCAACGTGCCGCGCACGCTAACCGAACGTCCCGCAACGGTGCTGGCCATCGGCTGTTCAACGGGCGGGCCGAACGCGCTACGTGCCATTTTAGCCGACTGGAAAGCCGACCTGCCGGTGCCCGTGGTGATCGTTCAACACATGCCACCGGTGTTCACGAAACAACTCGCCGTCAGCCTTTCGAACTGGACGGGCTTGAACGTGACCGAAGCAAGCGACGGCGACAAAGTCGTGGCGGGCGGTATCTACATCGCGCCGGGTGACAACCACATGACAGTCGTTCGCCGACCTACAGGTGTGTTCGTGAAACTCGAACGCACGCCACCAGTAAATGCGTGTCGCCCCGCCGTCGATATCTTGTTTCAATCGGTCGCCGAAGCTTACGGACCAGGCACGATTGCGGCCGTCCTTACTGGCATGGGCAAGGATGGGCTACGCGGCTGCGATGCGATTCGGCAACGCGGCGGGCGCATCGTCGTGCAAGATGAAGCGACGAGTGTCGTTTGGGGAATGCCCGGTTCGGTCGCCACGGCTGGCTTGGCCGATGCGATTCTGCCACTCGGTCGGATCGGGACCGAACTCGATCTGCGCGTGCGAGCCAGCCGTCGCGCCCTCGTTGCCGTGGTCACAGACCCCAGCTACAAGACCGTGGGGGTATAGTCATGCGAAACCTCGACGCGATTGGCACCGAAGATTTCGATCGCATCCGCACGATGGTCCGTCAGCAAACGGGCATCGTGCTCGAAGACAGCAAGCGATATTTAATCGAGTCGCGACTGTCGATTTTGGTGCGCAAGGAAGGGATCGAGTCGGTCGATGCACTGTTGAACAAGCTGCGTGGCGGTGGCTCTTCGTGCGAATTGCGTGGGAAAATCGTCGAAGCGATGACGACGAACGAAACGAGTTTCTTCCGCGATGGTCACCCGTTCGAGGCACTGCGTCGGTTTGTGATCCCGGAGCTAATGCGGCTTCGTGCGAAGGAGAAACGGTTGCGGATCTGGTGTGCGGCGGCCTCGACTGGACAAGAGCCGTACAGCCTCGCAATGCTATTGCGGGAACAGTTTACCGCGTCGCTTCTCGGTTGGAACGTGCAGATACACGCGACGGATTTTTCACCGGCGGTACTCGATGTCGCCCGGTGTGGACGGTTCAATGCCATCGAGATTAGTCGCGGACTGACAATGCCGTATCAGTCGAAGTATTTCCGCCAAATCGATGCCGCGTGGGAGATACACGAGAGCATCCGCGCGATGATTGAGTTCCGCCAACTGAACCTAATCGGCACGTGGCCCGCGATGCTGCCGTACGATCTGATCTTGTTGCGGAACGTGCTAATTTATTTCGATCTTGCGACGAAACAGTCGGTGCTGCGGCACGCGAAAACGGTACTGCGCAGCGATGGGTATCTGTTCCTCGGCGGGGCCGAGACGACGCTGAATATCGATGCGGGTTACAGTCGGGAAACGGTCGGAGATTCGGTTTGTTACCGGCCACGCGGTTAATTTTCATACACACTACGTTCGGCACGAGGGGTTGCATATGGCTATCGGTGCGCAGGAAGTCCGACTGTTTATCGCAGAAATTTGGC
>JAYSKW010000145.1:0-2841 GCA_043726085.1 Limnoglobus sp. | reverse complement strand
ATGGGCGGGGCGATCCTTCGTGATGTACGGCTCTTTGGTGATCGGGTTGATCTTCGAGACGCCACCCTTGACGGCTTTGACCTTGCGAACCTTGAACCGAGCGAGGCCCGGAATGGTGAAAACGCCAGCGCCTTTCGAGCCGAGTTGCGCCACGGCCGTTTCGGCGAGGAGATCGAGGACCGCAGCGATCTCGGTCTTCTTCAGGCCGGTCTTCTCGGCGAAGTGGGCGTGCAGCGCGGACTTGGTCAGCAC
Organism: Limnoglobus sp.; assembly: GCA_043726085.1. Lineage (GTDB taxonomy): Bacteria > Planctomycetota > Planctomycetia > Gemmatales > Gemmataceae > Limnoglobus. Next base: position 2,589 of record JAYSKW010000145.1, on the reverse strand, counting down.
TTTCTTCTTGGTAGCCGTAGCCATGTGAGCCTCTCAAACAAGGATAGTGACCGTACAAACCCCTTGATTCCAAGGGTGTGCTAGTAGTAAACAACCGAAAGCCACACTTTCCAAGCTAAAAATGCCTCACTTTGGCAAAATTTCCACAAATTGTACTCGTTTCGGTTCAATTTCGGGTCGATACGTCGAATATCATCGCCATTACAACCCGTAAAATACTCGCAATCGCGCCAAGCGGTCGGTCGCGGAAGCACTGTGAGCAGCTATATCGCGATGGAATAATCGGCACTTGCGAGGGTATACTGGTCGCTCGCGACGATCCCAATGAACTGTTTTATGGGGCACCCAGAATGATGGTCGTGTATTTGTTCGCGGCGGCGCGGGAGATTGCGGGTGCGGATCGCGTGGAACTCGCTCTGCCAGCCGGTGCCACCGTGACCGATGTTCGCGTGGCCCTGAGCGCTGCGTTCCCTTTGCTTGCGTCGTTGTTGGCGCGCAGTGCGATTGCCGTGAACTGCGACATCGCAGACGATCATCGCGAGATCGTGCCGGGCGACGAGATTGCCGTCATCCCTCCAGTGAGTGGCGGTTGATAGAATATCACCGCTACGCTTGGCACACATCCGTTTGGAGGGGTTCACCGTGAGACACGTTTTGTTCGTTGCGCTGTTCGCATTTGGTACGATCGCGTTCGCGCAGTCCCCGCCGTTGCGCGGGCCGTTTCCGGGTAACCTCACCACGCCGGGCCGCTTTCCGGGTGGATTCGGTGGCGTGACCACGGATCAATTCTTTCGCTCGAACGTGTCGCTCGCCGCGAACCAACTGCTGTCCGAAATTCAATCGGTGCGTGCGGGTATCAGCCAGAGCAATGCGCCGTTCGCCACGAAACTCGCACTCTCGCGGCAAGCCGACATTGCAGTGCGAGCCGCGCAGAATCTGACGCGATTAGCCCAGGGCAATGCCGACCGCAACCAGCTACTTGCCGCCGATCTGCTCGTCGATCAGAGCGTCGAACAGCTACTGCAAATGATCGCGCAGTCGATCGTACCGCAACAAGGTTTGGCCGACGCGATCGCGTGTGCGCAATACGCGGACACGCAGTTGCACGCGGCAATGGGCGTGGAAGGCACGTCGCCCGACGACCAACTCGCCCGCCTGATTCGTTCGACTTCAGCGGTGATCGATCAGAGCGAACAACTGCGAGCGCTCGCGCAAAACTTGCTCGGCGGCGGCAACTTATACGAACGCCAACTCGATGTGGCGCTGCGTGGCTTCGGCACGCGATTGGACCGGATGCGGCGGAACCTCGATAGCGGCGGCACGGTGTTGCAAGCGGGGAACGACTATCAGTTGGCCGCCCAACAATGGGCGATTGTCGTGCGCGGTTTGACGGCGGGTGTGAGATTGCACCCCGCACTGCGACTGCAAGCGGCGCGCGTCGATGGCTTGTTTCAAAGCCTCGGCGAGCAACTTCAACAAAGTGGCAACCCCGGAACGCTGCCGTTGCCGAACCCCGGCTTCGGCTTCACCCAGCGCGGCATTTTCGCCGTCGGTGCGGGCGAAGGCGGCGGGCCGCGCGTTCGCGTTTACTCGGATTTGCGCGGCGCTCCGCTGTTCGATTTCTTCGCCTACGATCAAAACTTCCGTGGTGGCGTTCGCGTCGCGGTCGCCGACATTAACGGCGATGGCATCCCGGATATTATCACCGCACCAGGCGGTGCGCCACCGGGCACGATTGGGATGCCGCCGTTCGTTCGCGTGTTCGATGGGCGGACGATGCGGCTCGCCTCCGAGTTCCTCGCGTACGACCGCAACTGGACGGGCGGCGTGTTCGTTGCCGCATCGGACATGCAGCGAAATGGCCGCGCGATCGTCGTTACGGGTGGCGATGTCGGTGCCGGTCCGCACGTGCGCGCCTTCGACATTTCCACGGGGAAGGAACTCGATAGTTTCTTTGCGTACGACCAGAATTATCGCGGTGGCGTGCGGGTCGCGATCGGCGATGTCGACGGCGACGGCTTGCCGGACATCGTCACCGCGCCCGGCCCGCAGCACGAGCCACGCATCCGCGTATTCAGCGGGAACAATCGTCGCATTCTCGCCGATTTCCTCGCCTACGACCGTAATTGGACGGGCGGTACGTTCGTATCGACGGCGGACATCACGAAGAACGGCCGCGCGGAAATCCTCGTCGGTTCGGATGTCGGCGGGCCGGGTGTCGCTCGGGTGTTCGACGCGCTGCAAGGGAAAATGCTCGGCGAAATCGCACCGTATCCGGCGAAGTTTCGCGGCGGCATCCGCGTGGCGGCACACGATGTCGACGGCGACGGCGTCCTCGATGTGATCTGTGCGCCGGGGCCGGATTTCGCCGCCCCCGTTCGCGTCTTCAGTGGCGTGAACTCGAAGCCGCTCGGCGAGTTCTTTCCCTTTGAAGTCAACTTCGGCGGCGGTGTGTTCGTCGGCGGAAAGTGATTTTTGACCTCCAGAATCGACGTAAGGAACTGTCCGAAATTAACTTCCCGGATTGGCTTTTTTGGCACGTGGTTTCTTGGTAATCTGGGGCAGTTATGATCCTCCGGATGTTGCTCG
>JAYSKW010000144.1:0-1294 GCA_043726085.1 Limnoglobus sp. | reverse complement strand
GAAATCGCCACGCCGAAACTTCATCGACGAACACGTCCTTCGCAAACTGCAATTGTTGAATATCGCGCCATCGGGAACCTGCACCGATACCGAATTTCTGCGGCGTGCGTACCTCGATAGTTGCGGAATTCTGCCGAAGCCCGAAGAGCTTCAGGCGTTCCTTGTGGATACGCGAATCGACAAGCGTGAGAAGGTCATCGATGCCTTGCTCGCACGCCCGGAGTTCACCGATTATTGGGCGCACAAGTGGTCCGATCTACTACTCGTTTCGTCGAAGCGACTGCCGCAACCAGCGGTGTGGGCGTTCTACCGCAAAGTGCGTCAGAGCGTCAGCGAGAACCAGCCGTGGGACACATTTGCGCGCGAAATCCTGACCGCGTCCGGCAGCACGATCACCAACGGCGCGGCGGGGTATTTCGTCATTCACAAAGACGTCAGCGACCTCGTCGAATCGACGACTGTCACGTTCCTCGGCACGTCGATCAACTGCTGCCGGTGCCATAATCACCCGCTCGAAAAATGGACGCAGGACCAATACTGGTCGATGGCGAACCTGTTCGGTCGCGTCGGTTTGAAGAACGGCGAGAGGGCTGGCGAAGTCTACGTGCAAAGCCTGCCGACGGGCGATGCGCTCCACTTGCGGCGCGGAATCGCGATGCCGCCGACGCCGCTCGATGGCAAGCCGATGGCGGCAGGCGTGGCAACGGATCGCCGCGAAGCGCTCGCCGACTGGATGACGGCGAAGGAGAATCCGTACTTCGCGAAAGCGGTCATCAATCGCATCTGGCGCAACTACATGGGGCGTGGCCTCGTGGAAGCGGAGGACGATTTGCGCGAGACGAACCCGCCGACGAACCGCGAACTCTTCGATGCACTCGCGAACGATTTCATCGGCCACAAGTACGACGTCAAACACCTGATGCGGACGATCCTGAACTCCGCCGCGTATCAGCGTTCCGCGCAGCCATTGCCGACGAATGCGTCCGACGATCGCTTCTACTCGCGGTACTTATTGCGAAGGCTGTCCGCTGAAGTAATTCTCGATGCATATAGCGATGTCGCGAACGTGCCGACGCCGTTCAATGTACTATCGCTCGGTGCGTCGGGTGGCACGCAAAACAGCACGAACTATCCCGCCGGTACTCGCGCGATGCAACTGCCCGACTCGCAACTGGTGTCGCAGTTTCTCGATGCATTCGGCCGTGCGGAACGCGGGCAGACCTGTTCGTGCGAACGCACCTCGGATTCGAGCGTCAGCCAGGCATTGCACCTGAACAACGGGCAAACGCTCAAC
>JAYSKW010000143.1:0-1134 GCA_043726085.1 Limnoglobus sp. | reverse complement strand
CAGATTGCCCGTGTACGTGGGGACGGGTGCGGAGTCGACGCGGGAAGTGATTCGCCTTACGAAAATGGCTGAGAAAAAAGGGGCCAACGGCGTTTCCGTCATTACGCCGTACTTCATCAAGCCGACGCAAAGCGAACTCGTCGACCACTTCCGGGCGGTGGCAGAAAGCACGAGTTTAGCCGTCGTGCTTTACAACAATCCCGCCACTTGCGGCGGGCTGAGTATCGAACCAGATACGGTCGCCAAACTGGCGGAGATTCCGAACATCATCGGCATCAAAGACTCTTCCGGCGACTTGCAAAATACGATCGAAATCATCCGCCGCGTGCCCGCCACGTTCAGCGTACTCAATGGCCGCGACACGCTGATTGCCGCCGCGCTGATGTTCGGTGCAAAAGGCGCGATTCCCGCGTCTTGCAACATCGCGCCCGAGTTGTGTGTGAGGATATACGAATCGCACATCAGAAGGGATTTTGCCGCCGCACAGATGCAGCAAGCGATCTTGCACCCGATCCGGCTGGCGATGTCGCTCGGTACCGGCAACGGCGCGATCAAGGAAGCGATGGCCTTGCTCGGACGATCCGCCGGCCCGAATCGCCGACCGATCTCGCCTTTGAACAGCGAGAAAAAACAGAAGTTGAAAGAGATTCTGGCCGCAGCTGGGCTACGAGTTGGCTAACACGGGCGGGTGGGTTTCAGCGAGTTGATGGCCTTTACGCGGGCTTCGATAGAACATGTAGTTGCGGCCATAGCAAGACTCTTCGACCGCGTGAAGGTAGACGCCGAGAGCACCCCATTTCCCTTCGACCAACACCGGCATCCCTTCTGTCACGTAGCGTACAATCGCGGTGTGCGCCACTTTCGCTTCATTGCGGTAAATCACGAGATCACCCGGCCTCGGCGACTTCGTGGCTTCGTATTGATTCTGTTGTAAAATCGTTTCGACCGATTTGCCGAGTACCCAGTATTTCCCACCCGTGAATACCCAGCCGTGGCAGTTCGAGTCGTCGCTCGCAGCTTCATGCTGGATAATGCGCATCGAAACGTTCATATCTTGGAGTAAATCGCGTTCCTCCAAGATGTTCAGTTCCTGCGCGTCGGCGGGTATCTGGACTTCGATCCGCATGCCCGCGT
>JAYSKW010000142.1:0-9370 GCA_043726085.1 Limnoglobus sp. | reverse complement strand
CTCGTTTTCGGTTTCGATCGACTTGCCTTCTTCGACGGTGATGACGCCATCTTTGCCGACTTTGTGCATCGACTCGGCAATGATCTTGCCGATCTTCTCATCGCCGTTGGCGGCGACGGTGGCGACGTTCTCGAGGTCGGCCTTGCCCTTAACGGGGATACTCATGGCTTTGAGTTTGGCAACGATGTCTTCGACGGCCTTTTCCATGCCGCGCTTCATGAGCATCGGGTTCGTACCGGCGACGACGGCCTTCATGCCTTCGTTGAAGATTGCTTCGGCGAGCACGGTAGCGGTCGTGGTGCCGTCACCGGCCACGTCGCTCGTCTTGCTGGCGACTTCGCGAACCATCCGCGCGCCCATGTTTTCGTAGTGGTCGGGAAGTTCGATTTCCTTCGCAACCGTCACGCCGTCCTTGGTGACGGTCGGGCTGCCGAACGACTTCTGAATGATGACGTTCCGGCCCTTCGGCCCGAGCGTAACCTTGACAGCACGCGCGAGCTTGGCAATGCCACGCTTCATCGCTTCGCGGGCTTCTTGATCGAATGCAATCTGTTTGGCGGACATAAATAGAACTCCAGTGTGACGTTTGTTGGAAAGTTTTGTTTGTTTTATTGTTTTAGATTCTTAATAAACCGAGCCATCAGATACAGCGACCTTTTTTAATGCCACAATTGCAAATTCACCATCATGTCTAATGGATCCATTAAACCAAAGGCAGATCATGACGGTGATATTATTGTAAGATACATGCGACGCTGTCATTGGCGGCCCCCCGGACTTGAGCTGCACGGTATCACCAACATTGATTGATTCGGATTCTGACGACATCATTTACCCCAAACTGAGTGCCATTTGAAGCTGTATTTACAATCGCTGAGTTATCCGAGGATGGCCAGCACATCGGATTCGTGCATGACGAGGACTTCATCTTTTTTCTTGGCGTCGTTGAACTCGTCGCCCGCCCACGATGTGAACAGCACGTGGTCGCCGACTTTGAGTTGCAGGGCGGTGCGGGTGCCGTCCTTGTTGAGCTTGCCGGGTCCGACCGCGATAATCTTGCCGCGTTGGGGCTTCTTCTTGGCTGCGTCGGGCAGGATGATGCCGCCGGAGGATTTCCCCTCGGAGGCTTCCCGCCGCACGATGATCCGATCGTCGAGCGGTCTCAGGTTCATCGGTGCGTTCTCCATTAATTGCGCGAGGTTTGCGAAGTGCGTCCCAGATATGCAACTCGCGTGCCCCGGCGCAATCATCGGCAACAACATCATGCCCAATAGTCACTTACGGCGAATCGAATTGCGTATACCATCCGCCATTCTGACAAACGGCGAGCGAGTAAGCGATTCCAAGGCTGTCGCTTTGGCAGCCAGTGATTTCCCCATTCCGCCGCGACGCGAAGGCTTTGCGTAGCGGAGCGAGTGCGATTCACCCACAATCGCCGATTATGGGTGGCGCGCACGCGCTCCGCTACGAGGACTCCGCGTCGCGGCTAATTCAAACGTCGCGGCTAATTAGCACAAACTCTTTCGTGCCATCACGACGGCACCGGTTGCGGGTTCTTCCACGGGGGTGACACAACTCGGCTGGATGCCCAGGCTGCGTAGCGATGTGAGGAACTGTTCGCGGAAACGGTCGCTGTTGAGGAACAGGCCGCCGGCGAGTGCGATGGGCAGATTGTCTTTTGCCAGTGCGATGTTCTTCACGGCGGCGTAGGCGGTGCGTGCGAGTTCTTCGGCTTCGTCGCGGACAATTTCGGCGGCGATCACGTCGCCCTCGGCCGCCGCTTCGAGCACCACGGGGGCCATCCCCGCGATGGCAGCACGGTCCCAGACGCCCCGGTACACGGCGGGGATCCAACTCGGTGGATCGTTGACGCCCATCCGTTTCACGAAGCGTTCGACGAGCACGGTCGGCGGGCCGACGCGGTCATGCGCCCGGCACGCAGCACGCAAGGCCCGTAGCGCGATCACGTACGCACTGCCTTCGTCGCCGAGCGTGTAACCCCAGCCGCCGCAACGCCCGACCGCACCCGTCGGTGTGCGAACGAATGCGATCGAACCGGTGCCCGCGATCACCGCCAACCCCCAGCCATCGGGCGTGCCCGCGGCCAGCAACAATGTCGCGTCGTTCGCCACGGTCACGCGGTCCGAAACGGCGGAGCGGTTCGCCCAGCCGTTGATAATGTCGAGGCCTTCCTGGCGGTCGATCCCCGCAAGGCCGAGGCAGATCGCGCCGACTTTGGAGCGCGGCAGGTTCGCGTTGCGGAACGCCTGATCGATCGAATCATCGAGCGCCTGAAGTGCGTTATCGACCCCGACCGACTGGATATTCGACGGCCCCGCCTCGCCGCGGGCAAGCACTTCGCCCGTCATTGCGGTGGCTAATAATGTGCGTGTGCCGGTGCCACCGCCGTCGATGCCGAGCACCAGATCGAGCCGCAATGGTCGTTCGATTTTGGCAACATTCAGCGGCGTAACGCCCATCGCGACACGAATCCGTCCGCCCGCCGCTTGCAGCCGTGCGCGCGATTCGACCGGCGAATATTGCGTGTGATATGCCACGATGGCGGTCTTCACTTCGCCACCGCATTCTTGCAAAAGTGCATCGGCCGCGGCTTCGTCTAAGCCCGTTAACGTGCGAACGATGCGGTTCGAGCGTGCGATCAGTTTGCGATTGCTGGCTTTCAAGTCGACCATCAGGTTGCCGAAGGTTTTGCCCATGCGGACCATCGCGCCGGTGGTCAGCGCGTTCAGCACCATCTTCGTAGCGGTCCCCGCTTTCAACCGCGTCGAGCCGGTCAGCACTTCCGCGCCGACGACGGGCGCAATGACGAGTTCGACTTCGGCGGCGAGTTCAGAATTCGTCGTACAGACGACGGCGATGGTGAACGCGCCGATGCTTCGCGCATGGCGAACCGCACCGACGACGTACGGCGTGCGGCCGCTCGCGGCGATGCCACACACGACGTCGTTCGCGGAGATCGCAATATCGCGCAGGTCGTTCGCGCCGAGTTCTGGGGAATCTTCCGCACCTTCCACAGCGCGGAACATGGCACGTTCGCCACCCGCGATCAGGCCGACGACCTGCGATGGATCGGATTGAAACGTCGGCGGGCACTCTGCAGCATCGAGGACGCCGAGCCGTCCGGAGGTACCCGCGCCGCAGTAGATCAGTCGCCCGCCGCGCGATAGTCGATCCGCAATCGCATCGATGCCGCGCGCGATTTCATGCGTTTGCGTGGCGACGACGGCGGCGATGGTCGTATCTTCGCGGTTCATGAGCGCAACGATTTCCACCGAGGTGAGTTCGTCGAGCCGGGCCGAGGCCGGGTTCCGCGCTTCCGTCTGAAGGTGTTCGAGCATGAGAGCAGTTCGGTGGGAAGTAATCAGCGGCCAAACCGCGACAGTAACCATGCGACGGCGAAGGTCGTCCCCGCCCCAACGGGAGCGTACCACGGGAACGCGAGTGCGGTTTTCTTATCCGCCGGGAATACGCGGGGTAGGGTCTGCTGCAACCATTCTTGAGCGAACTCGAGCGATGGCAAGTACGCCAACCCGACCACGACCGCGCCCGTCAGCAACCCCGCGATCGCCGCCGTCGAGGAGATTTTGCGTTTCAGCCGGCCGAGCAAGAACAAACCGAGGATTAGCCCCGTCGTGAGTCCGGCGACGGCGAGCACCCGTTCGACGACGCTCCGTTCGCCACCGGTACGATAAGCGATGACGGCCACGCCCATCTGCGCGAACCCCCACACGACGGTCATCATTCGCGAAAGCAGCACGTACTGCGACTCGGTGCGGTTCGGCCGCAGCGGCTTGTAGAAGTCGGTCACGAAGGCATTCGCGGAACTATTCAACGACGACGACAGCGTCGACATTGCCGCCGCAAGGATCGCCGCGATCAGGATACCGACGATGCCGACCGGCATTTTCGTGACGATGAACAGACCGAAAACCTCATCTTTGGTGGCGGTGCCGGGGTCGAATGCGCCAGTCTGTTTCGCGGCATACAGCCCGATGCCGACCATCAGGAACAACAAGAATTGAATCAGAATCGTAAACCCGCTGAGGACGAGCGCGACGCGGGCCTGCGTCAGCGATTTCGCGCAGAGGTAACGCTGGACCATGAGTTGATCCGCGCCGTGCGACGCCATGCTGAACACCGCCCCGCCGAGCAATCCCGTCCAGAGCGAATAGGCTTTCGTGATATCGAAGACGGGGTCGAGCCAGACGAACTTGTTCGCCTGCGTGCCGATCTCGAGGTATGCGTTCCAGCCGCCATCGAGTTGCATGAGTATGCACACGCCGGCCAGAACGGCACCCGCAATTTTAATCAGGAACTGAATGAGGTCGGTCCACAACACCGCCTTCATCCCGCCGAGGAAGGTGTAAACGATCGTCACGACGCCGACGAGCACGATCGAAGTGATGACATCTAGCCCGATGTACTGGATGACGAGCGCCGTCAGGAATAGCCGCAACCCGTCGGCAATCGTTCGTGTAATCAGGAACAAACCGGACGCAACGCGTTGCACCGCCGGGCCGAACTTTTCGCGAAGCACCTGGTACGCAGAGAACAGTTCGCCCTTCATATACAACGGCAGCAGCAGTTTCGCCACAATGCAACGCCCGACGATGTACCCGAACGCGAGTTGCAAAAACGTGAGGTTGCCACCATCGGGGTTGTAGCCGACACCCGGCACGCTGAGGAATGTGACCGCACTCGTTTCGGTGGCGACAATCGAGATCAGCACCATGAACCAGCCGACGTTGCGGTCGCCGACGAAGTATGCCTTCAGGTCTTTCTGTTTGCGCGTAAACCACGCCCCCATCGCCGTCATCCCGAGGATGTAAACGGCCACAATCGCGAGGTCGATATTCGATAAGCGAGCATCGGGCATGACGGTAATGTAGCGGGAACGACGATGGCGGCACGGGCATTTGCCGAACGAAAGTGGTTCCACCACTTACCCACCCACCCATCCCTGGAATCATTCTCGAATTTCGGAACCAACCTAACCCACCAACGACTTACGTCGAATTTCGACCGATTGCATTCACGCCGAAACCACTTTTCGGCGTTCATTTTTTGGCAAAACTGCAACCTGGCTATGAACCATTCGTTTTAGTCGATCGTCGTGATTTCGCCGCCCGATTTCGTGATCAGTGCCCGCATGTTTTCGACCGTGGTGGACTTCTTCAGCGACCGCACTGAGCCATCGCCTAAGCCGATGTTCGTTCGCCCACCGATGAACAATAGTAAATCGCGCGGGTCGGCCTTCGGGTCGAACTCCATGTCGTCGGGCTTCATCCACGGTACTGCGGTCTTTGCGGTTGCGAACATGATCGTGTTCGACAAACCATCGGCAATCTCGGCGAACTTCGTGCTTTTTACCAGATCGAACATCGCGCCGTTGCCGCGAAACACCTGTATGTGCGTGTTCTTTTCGCCGGGTTTTGTCGTGCCGGCCAATTCAAACACACTCGGCATCGGGTTGTCGTCGAACACTTTTTTGTTGTGGACGCTGTCCCACGGCTCGTCGAGTTTAATCATTTGATGCAATGCACCTTGCTCGACGTACGGCAGAACCTGCACGCGCCACGACAGCAGCGGTTTGCCCTTCTTGCCGAGGATCGCAGCGGATGGCAGCACCCCATTCGCATCGTGATGGGCGTGCATCGCGATGGCGATTTGCTTCATGTTGTTGATCGTTCGGGCATTGGCGGGGCCTGCGCCCGTCGCGCCGGTGATTTGCGCGACCAGTGGCTCGATGTCCAAGTCCGAACGCATCGTCAGCGTGGCAGAGGCTTCTTTGTCGTTGCTCTGAATCTTCGCAGAACGCAGCACCACCTGCGCCTCTTTAATGAGCGCGATCCACTTCAATTGCGTTTCGTTTTTTGAATTGTCGTACTCCGTAACGAACCCATTGAGTTGGGCCTGGAAGAGTTTACGCACCACGCCCATCGACTTCTCGGCTTCGACGCACTTCGCCTTTGTGGGGCAGCGCGCGAGGATATTCAGCACGAGTTCATCGCCAACATCGAGCTTGCCGATAATCGCGTCGGCGAAGAACAGCGGCTTGAACGGCTCGAGTGGGGCCGGAGCGTTCTCGCTGCGGAGGATATCGAGAAAACGCTCAAAATTTAGGCTAAATATCGCATGTTGCTTGCCCGCTGCCGCGAGTGCGATTGCGTCCGAGATTGGCCCCTTCGCCCCTGCGGGTTGTGGTTTCGCCAAGTCGAACGCTTTCGGCCCGAGTATCACGAGCCGATTCGGGTTGTCCATAATCAACCGCAGATTGTCGGGTTGCCCGTGGTTGAAGTCGTAGATCCCCGGCTGGACTTCCTTGATTTTCTTCTCGTCGAACTTCGATATTATTCGGATTGCGGACGCGACTTTCTTTGGCTCGTACGGCTTGTTGAAAGTGAACGCGGCGACGAATACTTGTGTGTCGTCGTTGTCCTTGATCTTTGGCATGAAAATCGTGAAGGTCTGCACGGTTTCGGGTGGGATGCTCAAGACGTTGGCGATGTCCTGGAATTTGTCGAAGATTTTCTCGGGGTTGAGCTTCCGAAATGCCAGCACCGGTTTGCTTTTCCAGACCGTTGCGACATCGACGTGCCCGAACGCGGCGGCATCGTGTGGCACCCAGGAAAGGATCTCTTGTAACGGCGTGTCGGCCGCCCGCGACGCCGTCGCAAACAACGCCAACAAAGCGACGGCCATCAGCCGACGAACGATTACAACGAACATGATCGAAACCCTCGCAGAAAAGGAAATGCCCAACCCCATCAATATACGACGGTCTGCGGTCGGCGTTTCATCGCTTCCTGGTAACGCTAGTAGCCCGTATTTTGTCAATCGTGAAGGAGTCTGCGATCTGGTAACATGCCAGCAGGGGAAGAACGACTCTATTTTAAGGTGATCCAATGGTACCGACGATGAAATCGCTTGGGATCGACCAGTTCAGCGTTGCCGAACGAATTCTGCTCGTGGAAGAGATATGGGATAGTATCGCCGACGATGGGCAAGAAATCGATTTAACCGATGTGCAACGGAAAGACCTGGAGCGTCGAATTGCGAACTACGAAGCGAATCCGAAATCGGGTTCGAGTTGGGAAGAAGTCAAAGCGCGACTGCGAGTTCAAGAATGACGCGATCCCTAAACATCGCGATGACCACGGCAGCATCTTGCACTCCGCACGTTGGAAACGTTCGCCACAATTTGTCCGTCGAAAGTGCAAAAATTGACCGAATACTTTGAGTGGCGCTCTCCTTTCGATACGATAAGCCCATGAAAATTAAACCGGCTATCATTGCCTCGATTCAACAGCGTCTGGCGGCGTTTGAAAAAGCCGAGGACGTGCGCGTTCTGTATGCCGTCGAATCCGGCAGCCGCGCGTGGGGATTTCCGTCGCAGGATAGCGATTACGATATCCGATTCGTCTACGTCCATAAGCAAGACTGGTATCTCACGATCGATGTCGAATCGCAACGCGATGTCATCGAACGGCCCGTCGAGAACGATTTAGACTTTGCCGGATGGGATATTCGCAAGGCGCTCAAGCTGTTTGCGAAGTCGAACCCGCCGCTCCTCGAATGGCTGGATTCCTCGATCGTGTACGTCGATCGCGAGAATTTTGCCGAGAATCTGCGCGAGTTGCGGTCGATGTTTTTCATGCCGCAAAAGTGCATTTACCACTATCTGCACATGGCCCAAAACAACTACCGCAGCTATCTGCGTGGCTCCACGGTCCGGATCAAGAAATATCTGTACGTGCTGCGGCCGCTGTTAGCCGTACACTGGATCGAGAAAGATCTTGGCGTCGTGCCGATGCAATTCAGCAAGTTGCTCGGAAACGTCGTCGACGAGCCCGTTTTCGTTAGCGAAGTGAAAAACTTGTTGAAGCGAAAAATGGACGGCGACGAACTCGATGAAGGTCCGACGATTCCCGCAATCCACGAGTACATCGATCGCGAGCTCGAACGAATGAGCAAACTGTTCCTCGAATCGCGACGCCCACGACTCGATATGGAATTACTCAACGATCTGTATCGCAGCCTATTGAAGTCGTGAGTCGCGGTTGGACCACACGGGCTACTCCTTCGCGATTGCCGGGCGGCGGTAGGGCTTCTTCGCTTCGTAAAGTGCGAGTCGGTCGCGGAGTGCTTTGGTTTCGGGGTTTTTCTGAAGGTACGCGGTGTCGCGCAACACTTCGCGTTGCCATTTGATGGCCTCGGCGAAATCGCCAACCTCGGCGTGCGCGGCCGCCAGCGTGTCGATGTAACCGGAGTTCCGCCAGTCGGTTTGCTCGCACGCCTTCTTCGCCAGTTCCACCGCCAATTTACCATCGCGCAGTTTTGCAACGGGGCACGTCGCCAATGCCCAGGCGCGGTTATTGAGTGCGAGCGCGTGGTCCGGGTTGAGTTCGATCGCTTTCGCGTAGGCTTGCAGTTCCTTCTCGTCGTCGCCGATTCGGCTGTGCGCCATGCCGGACTGCGTGTAGGCTTCGGCGGTCGGTTCCCGTTCGATCGCCAGTGCCAAATCTTCGAGTGCCGCCGCATACTTCTTCTGCGAGATCTTCACCGATGCCCGCGCACGATATGGATACTCCCAGTTCTCGTATCGCTTAATCACAAAGTCGTAATCTTCAATCGCGTTGTCGTACTTCTTGAGCAAGTAAAAAATCTGTGCGCGGTTGCTCCGCCATTGGATGTCGTCCGGGTCGATACCCACGGCCACGTTGTAATCCTTCTCGGCGAGTTCGAGCTTCTGCAATTCGATAAACGCCCAGCCGCGCGAGGCATACGAACGGGCATCCTTCGCGTTCGACGCGATCCGCCGATCGAATTCCTCGACCGCCTCGGTCGCTTGCATTACGTCCGACTTCTCCAGATAGCCCGTGACTTTGCCATCGCGTACCAGCACGCGATTGTTCGTGTCTTTCAACACGGCATAAGCAAACAATGTGGCGGGCACTTCCGTTTCGGCACCGCCTTCGTTGGGGCAGGCGATCTTCAAGCCCGTGCGTTTCGGAAACGCGAGTTTGCCCACCCACGGTTTCAGCGCAGGCGTCTTCGGCACCGGTGCGGCCACCGCCCACATCGGCACGAACCACAACATCAAACACGCAAAACGCATGGCAATACTCCCAGATGGATGACGCATTTTACCCGAACCGATCGCTGTGGGAACGCACAATATCTCGCATCGCGCCGCACTCGCATGTGCGTGCTATGTTTGTTACGAATTGGCTTCGTTGTCCGTTGCCAGTCCGACTCTCCGTGCAAAATTCAGGCGATACGCGAAGGACGTTCGATGAAACAAGTCTTTGCTGCCGGTCCGCTGACCGAACGTCCCACGGTTCGTGCC
>JAYSKW010000141.1:0-8273 GCA_043726085.1 Limnoglobus sp. | reverse complement strand
GACGCTGCGTGCCGGTTACGCGGGGGAAACGGCGATCGCCGAGGCCGAGGAAGCGCTCAAGGCCGCCGCACTGATGGCGAAAGCCGCACTCGGGCAGCCGCGCCAGCAGATGGAAAACGCGATCTCCGGGAAGGCCGATGGCGGCCCGCGACCGGTGAAGGAACTCCCCGAACTATTCGTTGCGCTCGTCGGCCTCGGCGGAATGAATCAACTCGATCAGTTGTTGAACAAACCGCCGATCAAACGTGACGGCAACGACCTGATGGCCACAGCGACGATACCGAAAGAACTTAGTCAAATGGCCGTATTATCCGCACCCGTGGCCATCGGCTTGCTATTGCCCGCGGTGCAAAAGGTTCGCGAAGCGTCTGGTCGTGCCCAGGGGCAGAACAACCTGAAACAGATCGGCATTGCGATGCACGGTTATCACGATAACTACAGCAAACTTCCATCGGACATATATTCAAAAGATGGCAAGCCGCTGTTGTCGTGGCGCGTGGTGATTTTACCTCAAATCGAACAAGGGGAACTCTTTCGACAGTTCAAGTTGGACGAACCGTGGGACAGCGACAACAACAAGAAGCTCATCGCGAAAATGCCTGCGGTATACGCGGTACCGAACGCGAAGAACGCACTTCCCGACAAGACTTTCTATCAGGGTTTCGTCAGTAAAAAGGGTGCGAGTCCGCGTTCGTTTTTCTCGGAAGATCCCAAATTGATGATCAGGTTTGTGAACGTGACGGATGGCCTATCCAACAGCATTATCGTTGCGGAAGCGGCGGAGGCGGTCGATTGGTCGAAGCCCGGCGATATGCCATTCGACGCGGAAGCCCCACTGCCGAAGCTCGGCGGGCACTTCCCTGGCGGCTTCAACGTGCTGTTCGGCGATGGTACCGTGCGGTTTATCCGAGACACGATCGATCCGAAGAAGTTGCTGGAGGCGATTACCATCAACGGTGGCGAAGTGACGAACATCAACGACCGATAAACAGTGAAATAGCCCACGGACGGTGTCGTCCGTGGGCGTTGTCGTTTACCCGACTTGCGCGCCGTTGAGGCTCGAGAAGTCGTCGAAGAGCACGGTGTCGTCGATGAGGTTCGGGCTTTTCAGTGCATCGAGTTTACCGCCGGAATACGTGCGAATTCGCGAGATATTCCCCGACCCTTCGCCGATGAGCAAATCGGGAACTGCATCGCCATCGACGTTCTTGACGGCCACGCGGACGCCCTGCCGGGAGGTGCTGCTGAAGCCGAAGAAATTGATGAGCGAAGTCGGTGCGTCGGGCGTGATGATGAGGCTCTTGCCATCGAAGACCTGTACGCGCGGTCCACCGCCCGGCCCCGCCCCGACGACGACATCCTTGACTCCGTCGCCGTTGAAGTCGCCACCCGCTACGTAGACGCCGTTCCGCAGGCTGTTCTCGAATGCGAAGAAATCGGTGATGCGGTCGCCGCGATTCTTCGTCAGCGACACTCCATCGAAGACGCTGACGCGCGGGCCGCCGCCGATACCGGCCCCGGTAATCAGGTCGGGCACGCCATCGGCGGTCGGGATGATAATGGCGTCGCCGGTCACCGCATTGGTGGTGAATTGGCCGACATCGCCAACGCCGACGCGGACGCCGCCCCGGAACGACGGTTCGTAGGCGAAGAAATCGGCGAACGTCACGCCGGTGGAGCCATCGACGATCTTGACGCGGGCACCGCCCCCGTCGTCGGCCCCGATGACGATGTCCGCGAAGCCGTCGCCGTTGAAGTCGGCCGCTGCCACGTTGACGCCGCCTTGGAACGACGCTTCAAAGGCGAAGAAATTGCGGACGGTTTTGCCCGAAGCACCATCGATGACGACGACGCGGGGACCACCGCCTGGCCCGGAGCCGATCACCATGTCGAGGACGCCATCGCCGGTGATGTCGGCGGTAGCCACGCGAAGTTCGCCGGTGAATCCGGGGAACGGAGAGAAGCGATCCCCGACGGCGGTAATGCCGGCCCCGGAGAATTCGACGAATGCCGCCGTTGCCAGGCGACCCCCGGCGACAGCCCCTTTCCGTTGGGCATCGGTCGTCGGCGTGTTGCCTTGCCCTTGGAGCGGGATGTTCGCGGTGTAGACGTCGGTGTTACCCGGCGTGATCGGGAACAGCGAATCGAGGTTGGTCGCGGAGCTAGTGAAGACGATGCGCCCCGTAATCCCGTTGGTGCCGATGAACGAGCCGAATGAAGGCCCGTTGCCCGTCGTCGCACCGTTTTCGATGGTGCTGGCAACCCCGGTCGACTTCGCGCCGAGATCGCGAACGAAGATGTCCGTCACGCCGTTGGTGTCGGACACGGGTGTGCTGGCTTGATTGACGTAATCGGTGCCGATACTTTCAAATCCGACAAAACCGCTGTCGGAGGAAACGGCCGGTCGAGTGGCCGCCTTCGAGCCGGTCTGCGTTCCACTCGCGCGGACGCTGATAATCTGCAATGTACCCGTGATGATGTCTTTCAAGAACACATCGCTGGCGGCATTGGTGTCTTTG
Organism: Limnoglobus sp.; assembly: GCA_043726085.1. Classification (GTDB taxonomy): domain Bacteria; phylum Planctomycetota; class Planctomycetia; order Gemmatales; family Gemmataceae; genus Limnoglobus. The sequence continues at coordinate 5,754 of JAYSKW010000141.1, read as the reverse complement.
GTCGTCGGCACGAGGTTCGAGCTGGCACTCGTAAACGCGACGGAATCGCCACCGGGCGTGACCTGGTACGACTGCGGGTCGACGGTGTTGAGCAGAGCATTGTTGATCGGCAGTGCGCCGTTCCCTGCACCGCTGGTCGTTTTGTTGATGGCCGTTACGAGGGTCGCCGTCCCACCGATTTCGCCCGTCATCCGCCGCGAGTAAATTTCCTGCCGGTTGGAGTCGCCGAGGAAACCCGCCACGATTTGACTGTCGGAATCGGTCGTCCCGACGCTCGCAGTGAAAACGACAGTCGCTGGGTCGTCTTTTGCGATGATCGCGTTCTGGGCAAAGCCGCCGTTGGCCCCGATCGAGCGGAAGTCGCCCGCACCGTTCTTGTTCACCGCACTCGTTACGAGTCGCGTCGCGTTTTGCGGACTGCTCGATGCACCGATGCGCGTCCAGTAAGCCTCTTGGCGTCGGGTCGCCGTCTTACTGGATTGATAGGTGAACTGGATGCTCGGATCGACCGGTGTCAGCACCCCACGGAAATTCCGAGCATTCAGTAGTGAGGGGTCCAAGTCGCTGGTATAGACGGCGGTGAAGCCATCGCCGCTGAGGTAACGCCCCGCCGTATCGACGGTCACGGCACCGTTGGGGGACAATCCGCCGACCGTCGTGTACGTTTGCACATCGACTTGGATCGGTCGCGTGATGGCCACGCCACCCACGATCACCGTCGTCGTGGCGACCGTGTCGTACGAAATGAAGCCCGTGCCGATCTTCGAGAGTACCGTCGTCTTGAACGATCCTCCGCCCGGCGTGTCGACACCGCTCATGTCGGTCAAGAACAAATCCGGTGAGGCATCGCCGTTGTCGAAGACGGCTAACCGCGATCGTTGGTCGATGATCGCCGGCGTTTGAATCGGCCTCAACGGCAGCACCGTTTCGGCGCTGCGGTTCGAGAGGAACGTCACCACCGAACCGTCGGACGAGATCGCCGGGTTGATCGCATCGGCACGGCGACCGAAAGCCTCGTTGGTTTGTGCCGAGTTTTCAAACGTACGGCTGGCGAGCTGAATCGTTCCCGTCTTGGCTTCCCAACGGAAGGCGTCGAACGTCGTGTTTCCGCGGTCGGGGTCGATGGTCCGCGTGATGTCGGTCGAATTCGGCGAGATCGACTTCGTAACGTACTGCGCATCGATCTGCCCCGCACCGAGCTTCGTGGTGAAGGCGACGAACAGCCCGTCGTCGCTGATGACGGCCTGTGCGAACGTCGGCCCGAACGGCAACGCCGTGCTGAACGACCTCTTTCGGTCGTAGGTGTAGCTCGTGACACCGGCGGTCGTATCCAGCGTCGGCAGGTTCGTGACGATCCGAACTTCGCCCGTAAGCAAGTCGGACCAGAACAAGTCTTCCGTGCCGGGGATGTCGGCTTGACCCGAGATCAAGTCGCTCGCTTTGGACGAGAAGATCGCATAGCGGCCATCGCGACTGTTCCCGAGAACCGTCGCGGGGCCATCGCCGGAACCGAAGAGCGTAAAGTTCCGGTCGACGAGCGACGCCGCCGGAACGGCACGATCTTCCAGCGTGACGAAATTGAGGAGTGGCGTGCGGGACTTCGAGCCGGTCTTGCCGGAGTCTCGGAACCACTTAGCGATCTTCACGAAAGGCATGGCTACCTCAACTGTGCGTTCTGGATTCGGCGTCTCGGCCGCCGCGACTAATTGTTCGTTTGCTCGGGCACGCAGGTCATCACCCGTACTGTTTCGACGAGTGAGTCGTCTGCGTAGATTGCCCAACTCCCACCGACCGCAAAATTCCGCTGTCACAACATCGGTGCCGATGTTGTCAGATGTAACGAAAATCTAGCGCGAATCGGTGCGAGATACGCTGGGAGCGCAAACATACAACTCGATCAATCGGCGGTTCGACGCCGACACCGCGACCACCATCGCAGACTTTTGCTACTGCCACGAAGTTCAGGTCGCCAAGCGGGAAAAATTCGGTCAATTCCCCCCAATCCACAAACTCGTTCTAGATACTTTTGAAGTGACAACCGCGATGACTCTGCCAGTTTGCGAAATCGGTTCGATCGATGAAATCGCAACGCTCGGCTAGTCGAAGATTCCCCCTGCGGCTGCCCCATCCGCCGCAATCTACCGGCCCCCTGCTGCTTCACACCCGACCGCGTACATCGGCGTACCCACGCCCGGTTTCGCGTTGGCGCGCCGTCACCGCCCGTGCGGACGCACGCCAATCGGAATGGATACCCCACATTCGGCAGGATACCGAATCGGCTTCGCTCAACCACCGGACCCGGCACATGCCACGCCCCACACGATTCACCTTAAATGCCGAACGACTCGAACTGCGCGACGTTCCGGCTTTGACACTCTTATTCGATTACAGCCTCGACGCGAATGGCTTCTTCAACGATGCCTCCCGGCGTACGGCGTTGGAAACCGCAGGCAGCGAGCTAGTCGGTCGCATCGGCGACTCGCTCGAAGGCATTTCGGCCAGTAATGGCAACACGTGGAGCGCGTCGTTCTTCAACCCCGCGACCGGCGGCCAGGCTGAGATTCCGAACTTGGTCGTTCCCGATAGCACCTTGATCATCTATGCAGGCGGTCGGAACTTGGGGGCAGCGGAAGCGGGCGTCGGCGGTTCGGGCGGATTCCAAGCCGGCGGCGACTCTGCGTGGCTCGATCGCATCGCACATCGCGGGCAGGCCACCGGCTACTCGCTTTGGGGCGGCAGCTTGACATTCGATACCACGTCGAATTGGAACTTTACCACGAACGCACCCGCCGATGGCCAAGTCGATTTTTACACCGTGGCCACGCACGAACTCGGCCACGTCCTCGGCTTCGGCACCGCACCGGAGTTCTCCAGCTTCACCGTCAACGGTCGCTTCGCCGGATCGGCGTCGATCGCTGCGAACGGCGGATCGGCTCCGCGACTATCGCCCGACCAGGCCCACTGGGCGCAAGGCACGCAGTCGAACGGCCAAGAAACCTCGATGCAGCCGACCTTGGTCAGCAACACGCGCTACGGGTACACGAGTCTCGATTACGCCGCGCTCACCGACATCGGTTGGAGCGTGACAGCAACAGCAGGCATCACCCCCGCCGTTCCCGTCACGCCACCCATCGTCCCCGCAGTGCCCGTCACGCCGCCGACGATTCCGGTTTCGCCGCCATTCGTGCCGCCGAGCGTACCCGTGGTGCCACCATCGGTTCCGGTCGTTCCACCGAGCGTGCCGCCGGTCTTTACCTCCTCGCCGTTTGGGGGAATCCCCGTCACGCTCACGAACGACCTCGTCAGCCTGAGTGGTGTGAATGGCGGTTCGGCGCAGCTTTTCAAACTCGATGCGTTCGGCGGTTCGACCCCCGTGGGCGGTGCGATCCGGCCGTTCTCCGATTTCTCCGGCACCGTGCGTTCCGTCATCGGCGATGTGAATGGCGACGGTACGCCCGACGCCGTCTATGTAACGGGGCCAACGGGCGGCTCCCGCATTCGGGCCATCGACGGCAAAACCGGTGCGGACATCGTTGCCTCATTCTCGGCCTTCGAGCAAAGTTATAAAGGCGGGTTGTTCGTCGCACTCGCAGACCTGCAAGGCGATGGCCGCGATGAAGTCATCGTCAGCCCCGATCAAGGCGGTGGCGGTCGCGTAACCGTGTTCGATTTGTCCGGTGGACAGGTTCGCACGATGGCGAACTTCTTCGGCATCGACGATGCGAACTTCCGTGGAGGTGCCCGCGTAGCCGCCTCGGACATCGACGGCGACGGTCGCGATGACATCGTGGTGGCAGCGGGGTTCGGCGGCGGGCCGCGCGTAGCGATCTTCAACGGCAGCACGGTGAGTAACGGCAACCCGACGCGGCTCGTCAGCGACTTCTTCGCGTTCGATGGCTCGGACGTGTCGAACTTGCGAAACGGCGTGTACGTGGCCGCCGGAGACATCACGGGCGACGGTCGTGCCGACCTCGTGTTCGGGGCCGGGCCGGGTGGCGGGCCGCGCGTCTTCGCACTCAGCGGGGCCAGCCTACTGGCAGGCGTCGCAGTGGCCAAAGCTCAACCGCTCGCGAACTTCTTTGCCTACGGGGCCAGCGAACGCGGCGGCGTGCGACCCTCGATTAGCGACGTCGATGGCGACGGCAAGCCCGATCTCATCGTCGGAAGCGGCGAGCGCGTACCGGCCGCAGTCAAAGTCTATCGCTCGGCCACTGGCAGTTGGAGCGGCGGCGACCCCGGCAACGGCACCATCTACGAACCGTTCGGCTTCAGCCCGATCAGCGACGGCGTCTACGTCGGCTAATCGGTACAATTCCAATCCGGTTGGGGTGCGTACCCCGGATCGCCGGAGAATCAATTCGGGCCGTACGTACCGTTCGGATCACTCGACCGCAACCACCTCGCCGCCGGCACGGGTGGCGAGCGCCGGCATGATCGCGTTGGCGGTGTAGCGCAGGAACCGCACGCTGCCATCGGCGAATGCGAAGTTCGCGCCGCCGGTGTGCGGACTCCAAAAGTGAAACATCCCGCACGGGTCGTTGAACCCGCTCGCCGCCATGAAGGGGTAATTCCCCGGCCCGCACGGCGAGCCACTGACGATCGGCTGCAAGTTCGGCTCGCGCACGCCGAGCACGAGATCGGCGGAGCCAGTACCGTTCTGCCCCAACCCCGCATACCACCAGCCGAAGTCGAAATCGTGGCTCGCGGGGCGTTCGCCGAGCATGAGCGTGTTGCTGGTTCCGTCGGTGATGTCCGTGAAGCGATGCCGCGAATTCGAGTACAACAGGCCGTCTTTCATCGATGTTTGCGTGCCGGAGACGCCGAGGTAACTGGTGAGCGCGATCGGTAACTTGGTCTTCGCGGAAATCTGCACGGATCGCGTGCGATCGTCGCTCGGGCAACTGAACGCAGGCATCGGCGTACTGATGAGCGTGTGCGGCGGATTCGCGAACGGAATCGGCTGAATTTGAAACGCCGGCGCGACCAGCGCCGCCTCATTGCCCTTCTCGATCTCCGCGAGAATCGCCACCTGCCACCCCGTGAATCCCAAGATCTTCGGGTTCGGCAACGGCGGCAGTGGGATATGCCCCTGCGGCAACGCGCCACGACTATCGTGATAGTTGTGCAATGCCAGCGCGAGTTGCTTCATGCGATTCTGGCAATCCAACCGCGCCGCCGCTCCGCGTACGTTCTGTACCGCCGAAAGTATGAGACCTATCAAAATGCCAATGATGGCAATTACTACCAGAAGTTCGATCAGCGTGAAGCCACGATGTGTATTTCTATTCATGGCGAGCGGTGGGTGTAAGCCCACTGATCCTTCCCGTATCGTGCGCACTGTAACGAACAGATAAAATTCAGACAGGATTTACAGAATCTACAGGATTGAAAAGAATCTAAACATGAATTTCGGCTTCATTCCTCTCTACAAATCTTGTTAATCCTGCTAATCCTGTCTATTCTTTAAGGCAAGCCACGCCCTTCACGCTCAGCACGATCGTGCGGATGCCGCCATCTTCAAAAAACACCGGGCACGGGCTGACGAATTCGCCGACGCGGCCGATGCGAACTTTGCATTCGAGTACGATTTCGCCGTGTGCGGGGATCGGTATCGGACCATCGAGCTTCGGACCGAAGCAAGCGACCGCGCCTCAAGTCTCGGCCGCACCGATCACGCGCAAATTCTGCGACGACGCATTCGTAATCCGGAACCGCACATCGTGCTCGCCAATCGGCAACGTGCCGAGGTCGCGA
>JAYSKW010000140.1:0-4947 GCA_043726085.1 Limnoglobus sp. | reverse complement strand
GGCAGTTTTGCATCGACATACGGCTTCAGTAGTCCGACCGCTTTGTCGAAATCGCCCTTCCGCGAATAGATGCGACCGAGCGTGGCGGCGGCATCGCGAGTGCCGAGTTTCGCTTCCAGCGGTACCAACAATTTCTCGCACAAATCGAGCTTGCCCTTCGCTTCGTAAACTACCGCGAGCTTCGATGCCACGTCGAGATCGCTCGGGTCCGCCGCTTGCAGTTTCTCCAACAGTTGAATCCGCTGAACCAGAATCTCATCGGGTTTGGTGGCGAGTGGTGCGATGATTTCGAGCACACTCAGAGCCGCCTTCGGGTCGGTCGGCTGCCGTTCGTTCACGTATGCCATGCCGCGAGTGAACAGATCGGGAATCAGGCTATTTTGCTCGCGGTGCAGGTCCATCGCGACGCGATACAGTTCGACGGCTTCGGTACCGTCGGCAGGCGGCGTGGTAAATAGACCGTCGAATTTCGACTTCGCTTGCGATTGCAACGCCTTGCCGCGTGCCACTTCGAGGTACAACTTCGCCGCTTGGCCGGTCTTGCCCTCGGCGGCCAACGCATCGGCTTCGGCCAGCTTCGCGGCGGCCAGATACGCCGGCGTGTTCGTGTACTGATACCAACCCACACCGCCCGCCACCGCGAGAATCGCGATCAGGAATGCGACGTTCCAGAGCTTCGCGAATTTCGAGAGTGGAACCTTCCCGATGAAGTACCAGCCGCCCGTTTGGGCATCGGCCACACGATACGCCCCAATCGCAATAAACGGTATGAACAACAGCGTGAGGCAGTGCGTTTTGACGTACGTGTTCGTCTCTTCGTCGACATCGCGTTTGCCGGCGATACTCGTACCGATGCCGTAGATCCCGAATAAACTCGGGGGCGACGAGATCGGCTGCATGTCCGGGAATCGCTCGAAGATGTCATCGTTCATCGGGAACCTCGTGCCGTCATTTCAAATCAGAATGCCAAAGAATAGCTTACGACGGTTCCCATCGCAATGACTTTGTCGTTCCAAAGACTGCGGGGTAGGATTTATTCGTTGCGCTGTCAGACGCCAGCCATGGCTTTGACCACATTCGGATTGTCTTCGGCGACGAGGAGGAGCGGGTGATTGCAAAGGACGAGCGAGTCGCCGGGGCGGACGCGGGTCGGGCCGGCGATCTTTTTGCCGTTCAAAATCGTGCCGTTTTTGGAAGCGATGTCGTGAACTTCGACGTTGCCATTCGTGTGAATGACAAGGGCGCAATGGCGGCGCGAGACGTGTTCGTCTTTGATGACGACACTATTATCGGGAAGTCGACCGATGCTGTTGACGCCGACGAGGAGCGGGTAAAACTGCTCGCCGTCCTTTAACCAAAGGTGAGCTGTGCCGCCCGGCATCAACGGTGGGGCATCGCGAGTCGCGCCCGCAAGATCGACATCTTGCGGTGGTAACGCGCCCATGAGCGTACGACCGCCACACGCCCCTTCGAGTTGGAGCCGCGCTTGTCGGTAGGCGTCTCGGCGAGGGAGATCGCCGAGGTGGATACTATTCAGCTGAGGGTCGCTCATGGCGACCTCGCTGGTTAGGGGAATCGAGGGAGAGGTATTCGCACAGTATCATACCTCAAAAGCGAAGGCGAATTTCTGCCTTCAGCAGAATCGTATCTGCGTCGATACCCGAATGATAGGAAAAATCAACCGCGATATTCCATTTGGGCGGGTTGGATGAACACTAAGGAGCGAGGCATGAAAGCAGAAGTGGTGTCGATCGGTAGCGAGATGACGAGCGGGCAGAACCTCGACACGAACGGGCAGTGGCTCAGTTTGCGACTTGCGGGGATGGGCATACCGGTCGGGTTCCACACGACGCTGTCCGACGATCTGGCGGATAACATCGCGGGTTTTCGATTCGCGCTGGAACGTGCGGATCTAGTGCTCATCACCGGCGGGTTGGGGCCGACGCAAGACGATCTCACGCGCGAAGCACTCGCGGCGATGGCGGGCGTCGCACTCGTCGAAGATGCGACTTCACTACTGCAAATTCGCGAGATGTTCGAGAAACGCGGTCGCATCATGCCCGAACGCAATCGCGTGCAAGCACTCTTCCCGCAAGGCGCGGAACCGATCTTCAACGCCAGCGGGACGGCACCCGGCGTCTGGATGAAAATCGGCCACAAGGTGATCGCCGCAATGCCCGGCGTGCCTTCGGAAATGTTTCGCATGTTCGACGAACAAGTGAAACCGAAACTCCTTCTGAACGGCTTCAGTGGGGATCGCGTGTTCTTGCAACGCAAGATTAACAGCTTCGGTGCGGGCGAATCGACCGTCGAAGAAAAGCTGATGGACCTCACCCGGCGCGGGCACGTTCCCGAAGTCGGCATCACCGTCAGCGATGCCGTCATCTCGTTGCGAATTCTGGCGCACGGCGAAAATATGGCGGCGGTGCAGGCGCAAATCGCACCCGTCGAAGCGACGATCCGCGAGCGATTGGGCGACATGATCTTCGGCGTCGAGAACGAGGAAATTCAAGACGTAGTCATTCAGATGTTGAAGGCACGCGGGCAAACCGTGGCCACCGCCGAGAGCCTGACGGCGGGGCTGGTGGCGAACCGCCTGACACAAGTTCCCGGCGCGAGCCAGTGCCTGCTCGGCGGTGTGATCGCGTACACGAACGCGGTAAAGATTCGCGAACTCGGCGTATCCGACTCGACCATTTCCGAACACACCGCCGTCAGCGAACCGGTCGTGAAGGCGATGGCCGAAGGCGTACGCGCGAAGTTCGGCAGCGATTACGGCATCGCCACCACCGGCTACGCCGGACCAGACGGCGACCCCGTAGGCAAAGTGTACGTCGCAGTGGCAAGCGCGAACGGCACCGTCGTGCAGGAGTTCACCTGGGGCGGCACGCGGCTCGAAATCCAGAGCCGCACGGCGAAGCTAGCGCTCAACCGCCTGCGTCTGGAATTGTTGAAGGAACTTACGGCATCAGCGTGATCGTTTGCTCGGCGCTACCGATGGGCAGTTCGATACCCGTCTGGCCTTGCAGCGTGTACTTCTTCGGGACAGCCTTGAACGCGGTGGCGAACTTGGAACGGTCCTTACCGCTACCTTCTTGAAAGTAAATCGAGTAGGTGCCGGGGATCAACTCGGCGGGGCCACCCTGAACCGACTTTGCCGGTGCGCCGCTATCGTCCAGAATGAAGTCGCCGGGGAGTTGATTCCCGGTCGTCGGAGAGAAGCTGATCGTCACATTCTTGAGTGGCTTACCATCAACGCCAATCACCTTGACCATGATCGGCGCGGCAGCCGTACGCGGACCGGTGGAAGGGCCACAACCGGTGAGGGCCAGACCAAACGCAGCAAATACGGCGAGCGAAATCTTACCAATCATTGTCGGTCTCCAGTGATGTTGGGAAAAGATAAGGGCTGGCGTCGAATCGCCAGCCCAATTGCGAGGTGGTCACCGCTATTGGTCTAGTCGAGGTTCGGCGTGACTTCGCCACCCGAACCGGTTGCCAGTGCCTTCATCACGAGTGGTGCGAGGCTGTCGCGGAATGCGCGAACCGAGCCGTCGCCCATCACTGCCTGAACGATACCGCTGTGGAAGCTGAACGGTTCATCGTTCGGGCCGCAGTTGTTAACCGACCAAGGGCAGCCACCCGTATTGGTGTTCGCAACGACCGCACCAGTTGGACCACCGATGGGGGTGTTCGAGTTGTTCAACACTTTGGTGCCCCAACTCGAGCCACCGGGAGGGCCGGAGAGGCCGTTACCGGCGGCGTCAGGGTCGGCCCAGGCGTGAACGCGGCGAAGGTTGCCGGTGATCGGGTCGGGGTCAGGGCCGACGATGTTTCGCGCGGAGAATGCACCGAAGGTACCGACGCTCGGGTGGGATCGCCCCGCGTCTTCGATGAACAGGATCGTGTTGCTGGCACCATCGGTGTTCGCGATGATCGCTTTGTTATCGCAGGAAAGAAAGCCTTGTTTTGCCATCACACTGCGGCGAGCCGAAGCGATGGGGCGCGTGCCAGCAGGGGTATCGCCGCCGCCAGCCGTGCCGAATTCTTCAATATCGCTAATCGCGATGGCCATGTAATCAATTGGGCCATAACCGACGGGGTCGCGACCTTGTGGGCCGATTGGGGTACTCGGACAGAAGAACGTCTTAACGATATTCTTACCCGGCGAAGGGGTGCCAGCGGAGACGTCTTGGTAAGAACGGCCACGGGCGTTCTTGTGCAAGATTCCACCACCTGGGGCGGTGTAACTGCCGTCACCGTTGAGCGTACCGCCCGAGTAGATCACCTTCGGATCGGAGGTCACGTCGAACTGGCGATAGATGTTTTCTTGCTCGATGTATGGCAACGCGAACGTACACCACGAATGGATCAGGTATTGCGTCGAGTTCGAGCCGGTTGAATCGCACTGCCCGGCAGGCAGAACCGAACCGTAGGCGCTTTCGTAGTTGTGGCAGGCCAAACCGAGTTGTTTCAGGTTATTCGAGCACTGGCTACGGGCCGCAGCTTCGCGAACTTTCTGGACGGCAGGCAGTAACAGGCCAATCAAAATGGCAATAATCGCGATGACGACCAGAAGCTCGATCAGGGTGAACCCCCGACGGGCAGAACGGTTGCGGAGCGAATCGCGCAAGGTAGAGACTCCAAAACAGTGGCGTAAACAGCGAGGGCACACGGCGTGCATTCTTGTGACACGTACTTTTTAGTTCGCCAATAAGTGGAATCCGTGTGGATAATGTGAAGTCTCCGTTTGATATTTCCGAGCAAGATGCATGGACGCACCATCTGCCGCCGCAATCGCTACAACCGTCAAATCTTCTCAAGTCCGATCTGCCTTCCACCCGATGTTGATAGTGGATATACCCGCGCCGCAATGCGTGCAAAATGGAATTTCGTGAGGTGACCATGTCCGATACCCGTGGACTGCTGGAGCGTATCGCGACATTC
>JAYSKW010000139.1:0-12660 GCA_043726085.1 Limnoglobus sp. | reverse complement strand
CGCAAGCTCGTCGAAAAGGGCGTCCGCTTCGTGCAGGTTTACCACAACAACTGGGACCACCACGGCAACCTGACGAACCGCATGAAAGATCAGTGTCGCGACGTCGATCAACCCTGCTACGCGCTGATTCAAGACCTGAAACAACGCGGCATGCTCGATAGCACGATGGTGATCTGGGGCGGCGAATTCGGGCGCACGATCTACAGCCAAGGCGGCCTGACGAAAACGAATTACGGCCGCGACCACCACCCGCGCTGCTTTAGCATGTGGGCGGCGGGCGGCGGCATTAAGGGCGGTATTACGCACGGCGAAACCGACGACTTCAGCTACAACATCGTCAAAGATCCCGTGCCCGTTCACGACTTCCACGCCACGGTGTTGCACCTGCTCGGCCTCGATAACGAACGCTTCGCGTATCGCTATCAGGGACTCGATCAGAAACTGACGGGCGTCGAGAAATCGCAGGCAATCAAGGCACTTCTCGCGTGAGGCCGCACACGTTCACGGCACGGTGGCTCTTCCCGGTATCCGGGCCACCGTTGCCGAACGGCACGATCGCGATCCAAAATGGCACGATACTCGCGGTCGAACCGCACGGCATTCGCACCGCCGACGAAGACCTCGGGAACGTCGCGATTATCCCCGGCCTCGTCAACGCGCACATCCACCTCGACCTCAGCGGCGCACGTGGATTGGTGCCGCCGACTTCGTACGAGCATTTCACCGATTGGCTCCGTGACGTGATCGCGTACCGCAGCCAATGCACGGACATCGAAGCCGACATTCGCTCTGGCATTCGCGAATGCCAAAAGTATGGCACCACGCTCGTCGGCGACATCGCGGCGAACGGCCAGAGTTGGCCGGCATTGGCGAACGCGCCACTGCGTGCGGTCGTGTTCTGGGAAGCGATTGGCATCTCGCAATCGCGCGCCGATCAATCGCACGAAGCACTCCGCCATTGGTTGAACGCGATCGCGCCCACCGCCAACTGTCGCCCTGGTGTTAGTCCGCATGCACCTTATAGTGTGCGTGCGAGTGCGTTCGAACGATTGACGAAGTTCGCGCTGCCGATGGCGACGCACCTTGCGGAAACGCGAGCCGAAATCGAACTGATCGAACGACGCACGGGGCCGTTCGTGCGCTTCCTGCAACAACTCGGCATTTACGATCCAGACGCGCTGGCGAACAGCATCGCTAGTATCGTCGATGCGCTACCCGCAGCAATCTTCGCGCACGGCAACTACCTTCCCGATGCGATTTCGCTTTCGCCGCAGCAATCGATCGCTTACTGCCCGCGAACGCACGCCGCGTTCGGGCATTCGCCCTACCCGTTGCGGCGGTACCTCGATCGCGGGTTCCGCATCGCGCTCGGTACCGATAGTCTCGCCTCGAACCCCGATCTCGACGTACTCGCCGAGGCACGATTCGCGAAGCACTGTCACCCCGATGTCAGCGGCGCGGAGATTTTGCGAATGGCCACATTAGCGGGTGCAGAATCGCTCGGCTGCGCAAACGTCTGCGGCAGCCTGGAAGCGGGAAAGTCCACCGACCTCGTCATCGTGCCATTGCCGAAAAATGACGATGAACCGTACGAATTGCTGCTGGGCGAACGAGCAATACCCGACGAACGGCGAACGATGTTTTCCGGAGTGTGGGTTTCGAATTTAAGCAGACGAAAATGATGAAAACGAAATAAACATAGAAGCCCTATTGACACTTCAAAATAAACTTAGTATCACAACAGAGCAATTCAGTTTCCTGTTCCATTTTCTACTCACGGAGTGTAATTTCATTCGACTGAGATTTGAGCCTCTCGACGATCGCTGTTTACCGAGCATAACAATGCCCGATCCGACAGCGATCATTCCTCCACAGATTGCTACGAACATCGACCCAGCGATCATGTCGCAGATGTTGCTGTCAATCGGAGGAACTGCCACGCCACCGAGCGGAACGACAACGATCTCCGCGACTGTACCAACAACAGAATACAATTTCAACGAGTATTTCTACGATCCCAAAAAATGGAATACACTCGACGATGACCAAAAAACTGTTGTACTAGATAAGGAATGGCAAGCGATCCGACCTACTGTCGAGGCCTTGTATGCGTCATATAAGGAAATGGAGACGCTTGCTCTGAAAATTAGGTCTGATTACCGATTTTCAGTGGACAATTACTTTGACGTAAAGGATCGTATTGCAGAAGCAAAGAAAAATAATGCAACAGCGGAGGTTCTTCTCAGTTTAGATCAGCAATTGGTCATCTGGAGCAACAATGCGGTACTTTTGAAAGATCAGTATCTTTCAGTAACATTAAATATGACTGCAGCAGAAGCGAATTTAACTGTTTTCGCAAAGAAAGTCGATGATTTAATCATCGGCTACCAAAAGGTGGGATTCGGTCAGCCAGCTAGTCTTATGCTCGTTCCGCGATTCCCAGTAATCCGGACTCCCGATCTGCCAGCGAATCCTTAATCGAGCACAAAATCAATAACCAAACGAGGACAACATGTTTATCGTTATGCCGATGCTGATTTCGCTGAGTCTGAATCCACAAGCGTGGGATCGCATGTCAGCTTTGAACGAATTGCGGTCCACGCAAAATCAACTGGCGGATGTTCAGAAGCGACGGAAATCTTTCGTCGACGAAGGTGATCGAATGGAGAAAGAGGTTGCTGAAATTTCGAAAGACCTCGCAATACAAAGAAAAGAAATTGCCGAATACGTTGCGAGAAAACGTGCAGAGGAAGCGGCTGCTGCGAAAAAAGCGATCGACGCGAAGCCTGCCCCCGAAAAGAAATAGCAACCGATTTCTTGGCACGGTTCAACAAGTTTGAACCGTGCAGAGTCGCGAGCGGGCGCGGTCTTTGAGCACGTCGACTAACTACCCGATGCAATTTCGATTACAATGCTATTACCAGCGAACGCACGCCGCGTTCGGGCATTCGCCGTACCCGTTGCGGGCGTACCTCGATCGCGGGTTCCGCATCGCGCTCGGCACCGATAGCCTCGCCTCGAACCCCGACCTCGACGTACTCGCCGAAGCGCGATTCGCGAATCTGCGTCACGCCGATGTCAGCGGCGCGGAGATTTTGCGAATGGCGACACTAGCGGGAGCGGAGTCGCTCGGCTTCGCGAACGTCTGCGGCAGCCTGGAAGCGGGAAAGTCCACCGACCTCGTCATCGTGCCGTTGCCGAAAAATGACGATGAACCGTACGAATTGCTGCTGAGCGAGCGAGCAATACCCGGCGAACGGCGAACGATGTTCGCCGGGCAGTGGCGGGTGTAGGTATTATCACATCGGCACGGGGTAGGTTTTTGCGAGTCGATCGTGGGGGCCGCGCTCGGGGAAGCGTACGCCGAGGACCGCGTAGGCGATCGGTATGCCGACCGCGACACCGGAGAATAGGATGCGACCGAAGAACCACTCGGGGCGGAAAAGTTGAATCGAAAGCAGCACGCTGAGCGCGAACAGGAACGGCAGCCAGATGAGGCATTCCCGCCCCGAGCAACGGAAGCGGCCGGCGGGGCGACCGTCGCGGGTGACGAGCGAGATGCCGGAGAGTTGGTACGAGAGACCGCCGCGCAGCGCGAACGCAAACGCGACGAAACCGGCCACGATCATCGCGAGTGTGACCACCGTTGCCCGCCCCGAAGGATCGTCGCTGATTTGTTGTTGCGTGCTCGACGCCGTGAGATTCACAACTTGGCGGATCGGCATGTCTCGCGGATCGTCGGGATTCTCGGGGTCGTCGTTAGTCGAGGAATCCAGCAACCACATCTCCGGTACGGCGAGTGTCTTCGTTCGATTTTTGCCGCTCTCGCGAAAGTATTCGTGCGAAGAATGCAGTTGCACTTTCAAATTCGCGATCCGTTCCGTCGACAACTCCCGAGCGAGTAGCGGCGATGCATCCGACCATTTTTGAACGACCTCTGCCGATCCTATTCCCCTTAGCATCGTAGCGTAGGAATTTGCTTGGTTCGTCTCTCGCAGTGCGATGAGAAACGGGTAGCCGACGATCGTAGCCAGTAGTAACACGACGCCGATGCCGGAGAGTAATCCGACGTAACCGATGTGAACGACGCGCATACTCGTCGTCACTTTCGGCGGGCTGGCGTGGCTATCGGCTAGCTCTTTTTGGACTTCGCAAACATCCGCGAACGGCGCTTCCGCATCGAACAACTTGTCCGTCGTCCGCGAGGCGTGCGACGGCAACGGCGCGAGGATTCGCCCGCCATTTTCGCGCGGCTTGCCTTCGAGAACGAGCGTGGCCACCTGGCGAATGAGGCCGATCGGCGTCGTGGCGCTCACGGGCAGAACTGCACCCGTGGGGATCGGAAATTCGAGCAAATGGATGCGGCCCGTGGCTTCGACCCAGAGTTGATCGATCCCAAGCCGCGTCGGTAACGTGCCGTCGATTTCTGCGGTGATGAGTTCTTCGACGACTTGCTCTAAGAGCAAGCGCGCGTCGGGCCACGAGAGCGGTTTGTCGGCGGTGACGACGTCGACGAGTGGCGAGCCGGAAGGGACGACGTACGCGGTCCACTCGAAGGTTTCGCCGTTCCATTCGTGCTCGCCCCAACCGACGGACCGCAGCCGCGTCGGCCGTACGGGCGATTCGGCAACATGGCTTGCGACAGTGGCAATCGGCTTCAACAAAAGGAAGACGCGACGGTGCAACGAGGTATCTTCTGCGAGCCACAACCGTTCGCCGTGCGCCGTGTGGGGAAGTTCGCCGCGAACGACGAAGCCACCGACTTCGCTCGGCAAACCCTGCGGCGTCTTCGCGGGGAGTTCGAGCGGATTCGGGTAGTGACTGAGCAAGCGAACTTGGTGCGGGAGACGCCCGCATTGCACGATGCGGCACCCGCTGAAAACGTCGTGCCAGCTACGAAAATCGCGGAAGCGAAACATCGGGTACACGACCGCGCACAACCCGCACACGAAGACGATCAGCGCGAGGATCGGGCCGAACTTTTTATACGTCAGCAATGCGATGCAAAGGCTCGCGATGAGTAGCCAGATCACCGAAAATACGAATGCACGGACCGCGGCGACCTTCACGCCGGGTGGGCCACCACGACCGATCCGAGACACGCGAATCCGCAGTGCGTACTTGCCCACCGTCATGCCGAACAGGCCTTCGAGGATGGCAAAGTAACTGAGGCTACCGATCCAGACGAACGGATCGAGTGCCTGCCAGATCGACGTTTTCTGCCAGCCGAACAGGTTGAGTTCGAATAGCTCGATCGGGATTTGCACGATAATCAGGATGATTAAACAATCGATGAGGTACGCGGCGAGAATCGAGCGGGTTCGCGCCGGCAACTGCTCCGAGGGCAGCAGTTCCTTCAACGAGTTACGGAGTTCTTCGAGCGTGTTCCAACGACGGACGCGATCGCGGTCGAGGCCGCGGCGAACGATCCGTTGGAGTGCGCGCGAGACGTCGGGTTGCTTATCGCGGATCGTCGGTGCCGGTTCGGAGATCGCGCGTGCGAGCGCCGCCGTGATGCTTTCGTGCTGATACGGAGCCTTGCCCACGAGCAAATAATACAGCGTCGCGCAGACGGAATAAACGTCCGAATCGTAGCCGACTTCCTGCCCGCGAATCTGCTCCGGCGATGCGAACAGCACGGTGCCGAGGAACGCGCCGGAGTGCGTGAGTTGTCGATCGCCATCCGAATGATCGAGCGATTTCGACAAGCCGAAGTCGCCGATTTTGACGCGGTCGTCGGCAGTCAGAAAGCAGTTCGACGGCTTCACATCGCGGTGCAACACGCCGAGGCGATGCGCTTCGATCAGGCCGTCGATGACATCGAGGATTCGCAGGAGTGCCTCTTCGGCTTTCAACGGCCCGACGCGATCGACGAGATCTTTCAACGTGCTGCCCGGCATCAGTTCCATGACGATAAACGGACGGCCCGCGTCGGCGTCGGCACCGTACACGAACACGCAACGCGGGTGGCTGATCTGGCTCGCGAGACGCCCTTCTTGCTTGAAACGCTCGACCGAGCGCGGGTTCGACGACAGCGAGGAATTCAGCAATTTCACCGCTACTCGCTCGCCGCTATCTTCCGATTCGGCTTCGTAAACGCTGCCCATCCCACCCGAACCGAGCGGGCGAATGAGGCGATAGTTGCCGACGCGGTCGATCTCCGGCAACGCCGCGGGCGGTTCAATCCCGAGTGCAAACGAAGGGACGATGTGTAGAAAATCGGCAGTTTCGTTGGGGTCCGATGAGGGGGGGGAACTGCTGTCGATTCGTTGACCGCAATACATGCAGAAGCGCGCATCGCTCGTGATCGAGAGCGGTCGTTCGCACTTCGGGCAATTCTGTCGCATAAAGAACATCCCGCTTGCGCTATTATCGTAACTATTCTAGCAAATCGACTCGCCATTTCATTCGATCAGGAATTCGCGCCGTGAACGACGTGCGGTGGGGATATACTCAGAGCAATTGAGTTTGTTTCAGAGGTCCGTGCGATGACGCCGATTCGCTTGCCGTTTACCGATGCGCTCTTGCGGCTCGCGTTGCCGTTTCCGGGGTCGTCGACCGGTCTGCGAATCGCCTTCACGTTGCTGTCACTCGGCTTCGGGTTCGCGTTGCTGATCTGGTTGTACCGCTACGAACTGAAGCTCATCTCTCGGCGGTTCGCGTTCGGCTTACTCGGCCTGCGACTCGCGATCTTCGCTGCCATTTTTGCGATGCTCGCTTTCGAGCCGATACTCGCGCGGTCGATCACCGAGGAAGTGCCGGGGCGGGTGATTATCGCGATCGATCGCTCGGACAGCATGAAGGTGACCGACCCGAATCGAACCGCACAGGAAAAGCTCCGCATCGCGAAAGTGCTGCAACTCGTGCCCGAACTGGCTAGCGATAACCAACTCGAAGCGTGGGCAAAAGATTGCGAGACGATCGGGAAGCCGCGCTTCGCGCTGCTCGGTGGCGAGGCCGAACGCGAGCGATTCGACAAGGTCATGAAGATTCTCGACGACACGACGCGAATGCAAATTTGTTTGAAACTGCTGACGCCCGAGGGCCTCGGCTTGCTCGAAGGGCTTCGCCAGAAACACACGGTCGAGTTACTCGGTTTCGGTAAAGATCTCGCCAACCTGCCACTCGATGCGAAGCGACTGCAAGCGTTGCTGTTACCGGCGGGCGGCGACAAAACGCGGACGCTGTATACCGATTTGAAACTGCCGCTGGCGAAGGCGGCGGAATCGGTGGCGGATAGTGCCGATGCCACGGGGCCGAAGTTGCTCGGCGTCGTGTTGCTTACCGACGGTAGGCACAACTGGGGCGAATCGCCGATCGTACGTGCCCGCGAACTCGGCCAGCGCGGCGTACCGATATTCTCCATTGCCATCGCGCCGAAAGATCCGCCTGCCGACATCGCGCTGATTACCGCACAGGCGCAGGCATCGACCGTGTTTAAGGGCAGCATCGTGCCAATCGAAGTCGGCGTGCGCGTCACCGGGTGGCCCGCAGGCAAGATCGAAGTCAAAATTGACTTCCCCGAACAGTCCGATGGCACGAAGAAGCCTTCGGTCAAAGAGTCGATCGACCACGATGGTACCGACACGATTTACCCACTGACGTTCAAAACGAAGATGGACACGCCCGGCCCGCAACTGATGACCGTCACCGCCGATGGCGGCGAGAAAGATCGCTTCCCCGAGAACAATCGGCGCACGGTCCGGGTGAACGTCGTCAAGGATCGCGCGAAGGTTTTGCTGATCGACGGCGAATCGCGTTGGGAGTTTCACTACTTGCACACCTGCCTCGGCCGCGATCCGAACATGGACATTCGCAGCATCGTATTCCGCCAGCCGCGGCTCGGCCGAATCACCGACGACGAACTCCGCAAAATGGGCACGCCCGCCAAGCAACTCCCCGACGATCTCGAAGTGCTTTCCGCGTACGATTGCATCATCCTCGGCGATGTCGAAGCGGGGCAGATGACGCCTATGCAGCGAGAAGCGATTGAAAAGTACGTGGCCGAATCGGGTGGCACGTTGGTGTTCATCGCGGGGAAGCGGGCGATGCCGATGGCGTACGCCGATGGCGATAACGAGCCGTTTCGCAAACTCCTGCCGATCCGCAACCCGAAGCCGTTCGACAGCGAGGAAGGTTTTCCACTCAACATCACGCCCGAAGGCGAGCGGAGTTGGTTCCTCTCGATGGGCGATAGCGGCGCGGAGAATCGCCTGGCGTGGGAGCGTTTCCCACAACATTACTGGGCCGCGATCGGCGAACTCAAAGACGGTGCGGAGGCGCTTGCGGCGATCCCTGGCGGGGCGGCGAAAGATCGTGCCGCGATCGCACGCCAAAGTTACGGCTTCGGTCGCGTGCTTTACGTCGGCATCGATTCGACGTGGCGCTGGCGGTACAAGACCGGCGACTACTTCCACCATCGCTTCTGGGGGCAGGTCGCACAGTGGGCGGCATCGGACCGGTTGCTGCCCGTCATCAACGCCGCGGGCACGATCCGCTTCGGTACGCGGGAGCCGGTTTACGTTGGCGGGCAAGCCGTGGAAGTGGTGGCTCGCACGGCGGAAGCGGTCAAGAAACTCACGCCGAACGCGGTGAAAAACGCGAAGATCGTACGGCTACCCGAGGAAGTCGGCGGAAAAGAATCGCCGGCTGGGTTGATCGCGCTCACGCACCCCGAAGGCCGCCCGCGCGACCTGATGGGCAAGGTCAACGATCTCACGCCGGGCCGGTATGCGGTGGAACTCGAAGTGCCCGAATGGGCGGACCAACTGCAAGGGCCACCCGGCCCTGATGGCCGCGCCCTCACGCTACGCTGCCCGTTCGAGGTCGCGCCACCCGACAACGAGGAACTCGTCGACCTCGCCGCGAACTTGCCGCTGTTGGAGGATCTCGCACAAGCGAGCAACGGCAAAGTCTATGGGATCGAGAACGCGAAAGAACTCCTCGAAACGCTCGCGGCACAGTCGGCCACCCGCGAGTATTTCATCGAACGCCCACTCCGGCAATCGTGGTGGGCGTTCGGGTTGTTCCTGATTCTGCTATCGCTCGAATGGATCTTGCGAAAGTGGGCGGGCCTGCCGTAGACAAAATTGTACTTGATATAGAGCAAGAATATGTACATATACCACAAAATTCTACCGTCTCACAAGTGTTTTATGCGTTGCTATATGTTCACGTTGGTAATCTCGTGCTTTGTTACGGGCTGCGCCCGTAAAGAAAACAAGGGAAATGTCATTCAAAAAAATCCAATACCAAAGAGTTTCGTTGGTTGCTGGAGGTTAACGGAATACAACGAAGAATCCAAAGACAGGCACGGGAATTTAGAAAAAATGCGAATGATTGTTGATAATAAGAAACAGTTTCAAACTTTTTTTGTGGGAATTTATGCTGACGGACGATTCGTGCAGTGGGTTGATGATATTGATTGTCCAAAAGGATTCGTTCTTGAAAGGTCTATTGGGACAATTGAGATTGTTGGGAACGACGATCCAGGTCGATGGAAATTCAACCTGCCGCTACACGGAAATCAAGTAATCCACAGGCTTGTCACCGGCAATGCTGACACTGTTCGATTTTTGTCAATATTACAGGGCGTTATCCTTCCCAAATTTCTTTGATTCTACAGTTGATCTAGGCTTAAACCAATCTAAAGAGACGTATGATTATACTCGATGTCAGTTCGACATCGATACAATACAGATTTTGCCTTAGTGTAAAAATCTAATCTTTTTAGGAGGTGAAAATGAAAGCCGACAAAGTACAATTCGAGTATGTGAATCAATATCAATCCATACTTCACCCTGATGTATTGGAATGTGAGCCTGGTATAGCCTATGCACAAAAGGTTTGTGCTACCCCATTACTTCTAGAGATGGCCACTGCGGCATATAAACAAGTCATCATTAATAATCATGAATCAATAATTTATGAATGGGCGGTTTTGCAAGGGTATATTAGGGTGTCAAACCCAATCATACTCTTGCTGAAACTGTTTAAACATTTGCGGTTTCTCGACTCCGCGCCATTCAATGATGGAATCGTGGCATGCCACTCCTTTAATGAATCGCCAAATTGGCGAAATGTGCCATTATCACTCGGTTTCTTAGTGCCATTAGCTATGCTATTTCACGAAAGACTTCGTCATCAAAATCATTACGAAATTCTGCTAAATTTAGCCGAGTATGAGTCAAAAGCACTCGATGATATCGGTGAACAGTATTCTCAATTTTACAGCTCACAGCCAACCAATGCGCATATTGCAGCTAAGTATATAAGCCATAGGGAATTTAGCTGGCTGCCAGAATTTCAAGCCATTGGCAGACTTATCGAGTTAATGGGTTTTAAGTATATGAAAGAAAAGCAGAATAACGTTGAACACACTTGAAAATTGGGGTTTTCTCGATGGTCAGCACGACGATGACGTAACCGAACGGTCGGTAGATTCTGTACGATTACGGCACGGCAGCCGGGCTGAACGATACGATCAGCCGACTGAGCGGAATTAAAGATGGTTCGACGACGCTCGAAGGCTACAACTACCTCGGCCTCAATAAAAAGAGACGTATGATTATACTCGATATCAGTTCGACATCGATACAATACAGATTTTACCTTGGTGAAAAAAATCTAAACTTTAACAGTCATCAGCCATCAATACCCTGGGGGCTATGCAGCGAATTACTACGATGCGGGCGACCGGCCTTTGCACGGCGTGTTTGTGTGTACGAACGGCGGGTCCGCATATATACGCCCCGGCAGCGTGCCGAGCAGCCGCGATACCGTGATCATCAACAGCACCGAGTACGATTAGGCGGGCCGGGCTTTCAAGGGCATCGACGCGAAGGGGCCGGAAAGTCGCACGTATTTCGATGCAATCGGCCGCACCTTGAAAACCATCGCGAACGATGTCGATGACACGGTGCAGATCGGATATTCGGCTTTCCATCGCATTGTTGCTCCTGTTTGTGTTACGGTCTTACCACCTCGCGCGACTTCAAAACTGGCGAGTCCGGCGAACCTACCGTTCGCCTCGTTTCCTTCCACTGTCCTCGGAGACTCTCCATGCGTCGTGCGTTTTCGTTCGCTTTCCTGCTCGGTGCGGTGGCGATGCCATCATTTGCCGCCGACCCCACGTTCCCACTGAAAGATGGGGACATCTGGGTGATGGCTGGCGACAGCATCACCGCGCAACACTTGCACTCGAACTACTTCGAGGCGTTTTGCTATGCCCGCTATCCGAACGTGAAGTTCGCGTTCCGCAACTCCGGTGTCGGCGGGCACACGATCCCTTCCACGCTCGCCCGATTCGACTACGACATTGCCGGTTGGAAACCGACCGTCGTTTCGGTCGAACTCGGCATGAACGATAGCGGTGGCACGCAGACGGCAGACTTCGTCAAAAACATGGGCACGATGGTCGCGCGGATCCGCAAGTCGAACGCGCGGCCCGTGATCCTCACTGCCAGCCCCGTGAACGATGGTACGGTTTCCGCGAAACTCGCGGGTCGCAACCAGCGGCTCGACGAATACGCAACGGCCCTGAAGGCGTTCAGCGAGAAGGAGAAGTTGCCGTTCGCCGACCAGTTCCATGCGTGTCTCGATCCGTGGGGCAAGAACAAGCCGCGCGAAAAACTACAGGCCGCACTCGCCGACCTGAAGCAAGCCGCGTCCGACGATTCGTTGGCGGGCGTCGAAGCACTTCGCACGTTCCTGGCCGCACAGGAGAAGAATCCGGCCAAGGGCGTGAACCTGCTCGGCGACCCCGTCCACCCCGGCGCACCCGGTCAACTCATGATGGCCGCCGCGCTCCTGAAGGAACTCGGTGCCGATGGATTCGTCAGCAGTGCGATCGTCGATGCTGCCGGCAATACGGCCATCGTCAAAGGGTGCGAAGTGTCCGCAATCAAAGGAAATTCGACCGGCGTGGCCTTCGATCGACTCGACGGCAGCCAGCCGTTCCCGATCCCCGACGAAGCGCGCTCCGTGTTGGCCTTGGCTCCGGATGTGCTCGCGCTCAGCCAGTACACCCTCGCCGTCAAGGGACTCGAGGATGGCGATTATCTGTTGAAGATCGGTGGCGTGACGTGCGGCCGCGCCACCGCGAAACAGATGGCGGATGGAATCAACCTGACCTCGCTCGCGCCGATGGCCGCGTCGAAAGGCGTTAATCCAATCGTCGCGCAGATGCGGGACGTGCTCAAAGCCGTATCGGACAAAGAAGGACTCGTCGGTACTTGGCGCGGACTTTCGCAAAAAGCACACGCCAAGGGCGCAGATGCGAAGCTGATGGAAGACCTCGCGCCATTGACCAAGAAGATCGAAGACGCCGACGCCAAGATCCGCGAAGCCGCAAAGCCGAAGAAGTTGCACTTCGAGGTCGTGCGCGCAACGGACAAGTAAGGATGGGAGTGAGCCGGACGCGGGAGGCTCAGTTTCTTCGCAGAGAAACGTAACTGTTCACGGGGTATTCGTTTTTGCTTTGAACCCACTGGTATTGTAGGTCGGGTCGAAGCTTTGAGAGGCCCGACAGTGCATCCACGCGACGATTCCAAACCTTCAGGTTTTTGTCGCGGATGCTCTGTCGGGCCTCATCGCAAAGCCTCTTCGACCACGACCTACGGGTTCTGGAACGTTGAAAATGCAATCTGCCTCGTGAAC
Source organism: Limnoglobus sp. (assembly GCA_043726085.1). GTDB lineage: Bacteria > Planctomycetota > Planctomycetia > Gemmatales > Gemmataceae > Limnoglobus. The sequence goes on along the minus strand of JAYSKW010000139.1, from coordinate 3 downwards.
GGC
>JAYSKW010000138.1:0-2327 GCA_043726085.1 Limnoglobus sp. | reverse complement strand
GATCAAAATTTACATGTCTTGGATCAGCGTAATTTGTCGAGCCAGTTTGTTTTTGGGGTCGTAGATCCGCAGCTTGATCTGAATCGCCTTCAGGCGAATCGGCAGCGGCACGTAGCTCGGGTTCGGCGCGAATACCGGCGGGGGCTGGGGATTGCCCGGATTCGTAAGTATCGCCGGTTGCGCCCAGTTGGCGTGCGGTTGCCGCTCTGTCCAAGTATCGAAGACGCGCGGCTTGGCGAGATCGATCGACCGGCTAAACGACGGGTTGCCCGAACCGCTCGGATACGTCGCGCTGATCGCTTGCGACTGGTACGGTGGCAGGTCGTCGAACGGGGCTTCGTTGGGGGTATTCCAACCGGGTGAGAGCGCGCCAGGGCCCGCATCCCAGTTGGCTTTAATCTCGAACGAGATCACGTTCGAAAGCAGAATATCGTCGCCGGTGCCGAGTGGGGCGAAGTCGTCGATCGTCGCGGCACTGGTCGCCGAACGCGCGCCGAGTTTCCCACCGAGGCGGTTGTCCGGCACGGTAATGTCGCCGGGGCCGTTGAGGAGCTTTTCTTGTCCAGGTGGGACAGGCGGCGAAGTCGCACGGTTGCAACTCATCCCCGGTAATGCCACTTGATACGGAAGCCAGGAAATACTCGAATTGTCGTTCGCGGTCAAAATGCGGATGCGACGATGCAGGCTATACAGTTGTGTAGTACCGGAGGCGGTAGTGCCCGTCGATGTCGGGTTCAGGAAGTACGCCACTTCGGCCCACTGTACGGGGTAATCGTTTTTGCTCGATTGCAGGTTCGTTAGAAATTGCGTGCCCCGCAGTGCGGGGTAAGGTGCGTTGCCGTAGTTGGGGTCGGTGTTATCCCAGAAGGCGTTGGGTAGTTTCGTAGTGAAGGCGCGATCTTGGCGCGTGCCGGGCAGCTTGATCGCCATGTGCAAAATGTGGCCTTTGTTTGCACTCCCATCGGCCTTTGTGCTTGGAATCGTGTCCGGGTCCACTCCTTCTAGCGCACTCACAGATTCCTGCTGGATGCGGAAGAAGCCGCGGAATGGCGGGCGGGCCGTCTGCTCGAAGCCGGGTACGTTGATCTTGTCGAAGCGAATCCCACTCACCCGCGTCGGTTCGCCGACTTGGTTTTCCAGGTGCGTTCCAGCGAGGTCGGTCTGCAACACGGTGCCGGCGACGGCGAGGCGCTCTTGCAGTTCGCCCGTCGATTTCAGCACGCTGAACGTGTCGATGCCCGCGGCGAACGCCTGCGTCATCACGACCATAATCAACATGCAGAGGCCCGCAGCGACTAACACTTCGATGAGCGTAAAGCCGGGACGTCGGGTTCGTGCGATTCGTGAAATATTCATCGGACCCTCTTGCGGGCGTTGGCGTTCGGAGGATGTTCGAGGCTTACTTGCCGTTCAGTTGCGGGCGTTCGAAGACTTCAGACAACCCGGTAAAGACGATGACGCTAGTATTCCCAAGCGGTTGATCGGCGCGAATCGGCGTTTGCAATTCGATGTCGAGCGTGCCCGCCACTTCGTCATTCGCACTGACCACGCGGTAAAACTGAAGCACGTTTTGTGTAGGAGCAACGGTCGTCGTTCCATCGAACGTGTGCAGTGCGATCCAGCGACCCTTGCTGACGGGTGGCCGTGCCCCGGTATACGTAAATTTCAGCGATGTGCCGCCTAACACGGTCGGCGTGTAGACCGCTTCGCCGTTCGGAATCGCGTAGCCGGGGGCGCGGCCGTCGAATACGAGGATCGACAGGTTCGCGAGGTTCTCGGACGTATGTGCCGGACGTTGCACGATCGCTAGCCAGTTGTAGCGGCCACCGCGTTCCACCGGTACTGATGCGGTGGGGGCACCCGTACCGGTTGCATCGTAAGTCAAGTCGTCGAGGAGTGTGCAGAACCGCAATCGCTGCTGGAAACTTCCTGTAACGGAATTGATGAGGTTCTTGCGTGGCAAACCGCCTCGATTCGCACCGGTCACCCAGCTCTTTGCAGTCGCGGTTTGCGAGAAATCGCCAATCGGATCGAGGAACACGGGATAGCTCGCGGTGACCGTTGGATCGATTTGTAAGCTACCGTTGGCTACGCCCGAAGCCGTCTCGGGGTTGTTCATCCAGTTGAACAGGTTCGGGTCGTAAGTCTGTCGTTGCTCCACCGCGTCGCGCCAGTAGTTGCGAATCAAGGAGTCGGACTGGCGGGCGGCTTCGGCGGTGCGGCTGTCTTTCAGCGCTTGGCCCATTTGCAAGGCACCGAGCGGGAACAGCGTCAGCAGCGAGATCATGCCGAGCGCGGCGACGAACATCGCAACGAGGGCTTCGGTC
>JAYSKW010000137.1:0-1538 GCA_043726085.1 Limnoglobus sp. | reverse complement strand
GCGGGGATTCGCCCGCGAACCGATGTCGCGGTGGCGTCTGGCGTGCCCGTGAAGCGCGGCATTATCGTCAACGATTTGTTGGCGACGGCGGTGCCGGGGGTGTTCGCGCTCGGCGAGTGTGCCGAACATGCGGGTAAAGTTTACGGTGTGGTCCCGCCGATCTGGGAGATGTGCGAAGTCCTTGCGGACCTGCTGACGGGGGCGAACCCAGCGGCACGGTATCGCGGCTCGAAGCTATATACGAAGCTGAAAGTCGCTGGCGTGGATGTTGCGAGCATGGGCCTCGTCGAGCCGCAATTCGAGACCGACGAGGTGCTGCAAATCCTCGAAGATCGCCGGGGAATCTATCGTAAGATGATCGTCCGCGATGGGCAACTCATCGGGGCGACGCTGATCGGCGATGGCGATGCGGCCCCGACATTGGCACGCTGGTTCGACCGTGGCGACAAGCTTCCGCCGAACCGGCTGGACGTGCTATGTAGCGGCGATCTGTCGCCGGCGGCCGCCGATCCGGAAATTTGCAATTGCCATCACGTCTGCGAATCGGCATTAGTGACGGCAATCAAAGACGGCTGCACGAACCTACCGATGCTCTCGGCATCGACGAAAGCGGGCACCGGTTGCGGGTCGTGTCGCGGGCAGTTGGCGAGCCTGATATTGAAGAACGCCCCGAGCGCAGGCACCACGGAAACGGCGAAGGCGGGGTATTGATGATGCGGTGTTGGTAGCGCATGTGGGCCGTCTTCTATACTATCGTGCAAAACTCGTTGCACGCTTTCTTGTTCGGACGCCCCTGTTTTGTTTATAATTCGAGTAGAGGTACTGCCGCCCATACTGTAGGTGCCTGTGGAACGCCGCATTCGCTATTTACTGATCGGTTCAACGCCGCCGCTAGGAATCGACCCCGACGCGACCGAGTTGAAGATCGCGTCCGGCCCTTCGGATGCTGCGGATCAACTGCGCTCCGGCCATTACGATGGCGTGTTCGCATCGGCGGCACTCACTTCGCAATTGATCGACCGCTACCGCCGCGATGAAACGATCCTCGCCAACGTCGATCAAGGCATCGGCGCGCTCGATGCCAACGGCACGGTCACGTGGGCGAATGTCGTGTTGCGAAAATGGTGCGATGTCAACCCCGTCGGCAAAACGCTCCTCGAAGCGCTCGGCCCGCTGACGGTGGCAACCGATCATGCCGAACCGCTGAAAATGGCTGCCGAAGGCAAGCCCGTGGCGTTTCGCGTGCACCGCACCGAGACGACGACGTTCTCGTATCTGGACGTCCGCATCCGCCCGGTGATCGCCGCCGATGGCACGATTCTCCAGTCGATTGCGATCTTGCAAAATGTGACAGCGGAAGTCGAACAGCAAAAGAAACTGCACGCGCTCCACCATGCGGGGCAGGAACTTGCGGCGCTCGATGCCGACCAACTCGCCGAGATGAACGAGCCGACTCGCGTCGAGTTACTGCGGCAAAACATCCGGCGGCACGTTCACGATCTGCTGCGTTACGAGACGATCGAAGTTCGCTTGCTCGA
>JAYSKW010000136.1:0-7630 GCA_043726085.1 Limnoglobus sp. | reverse complement strand
ACGAGCAACCCGGCCAAATGTCGTCGTCCCAGGCTCTCGGCAACGGCTTCGACGCGACTCAACGCATCGGCGGGTATCACCACGTCCTGTCGTGCGAGTTCGCCAAGATACGCATGAAACCGCTCGCGGCGACGCAGACGAATCTGCGCGAGCATCGCTTCGAGTACCTCGCGGTTTTTGCCGAGGAAGTAGCCGAGCAGGTGATACTCGCGGCCCTCGTACTCGGTGGAAATTTCCACGCCGTCGATGATCTCGAGCGGCTTTGAAGTCGATGCACTCGCCGCTTCGCGAGCCATCGCACATGCGATTGTCGTATCGTGGTCGGTGATCGCAATCGCACGCAAACCGGCCACCCGCGCATACGCCACGACCTGCGACGGCGTGAAATCGCCATCGCTGTGGAAGGTGTGTACGTGCAGATCGGCCGCGATCGGCCGGGCGAGATTCGCCATTTGCAGGCACAACTGCGTGAACGGCTGGCGTCGCGGCATGGCGGAAAAGTGATCTTTTAAGGTACGAGTGGTACGGCCAGTTCGACGGGTGCAACCGGTTCAACGACGGGCTTGGGCATCTCCGGTTTCGTCTTCGCGATCTTGTCCAGAATGCCGTTCACGAAGCTCGGCGAGTTCGCCGAACCGAACCGGCGTGCGAGTAAGATCACTTCGTCGATGGCCACCGCAATCGGCGTCGGTACGGGGGCATGACGCAGTTCGTACGTCCCCAATCGCAACAGATTCCGGTCGACGGGCAGCATCCGCGTGATCCGCCAGTTCTCCGCCGTCGCCGAGATGACGGCATCGATTTCGCCCTGTTTCGCGAGCACGCCATCGTACACTTCAAGGCAAAACCCGATGCTCTCGGCATCGTCGTTCAGGCGGTCGCCGACGAACTTCACGATCGCCTTCCGCGTAATTTTCGTGGGGTTCTGATCTTTCTGAAACAGCAGTTGCAGTGCCACTTCACGGGCACGCGATCGTCGCATCATGTCGTTCGTCCTCGGTTCCTACCGTGATTCTATCGGAACCGAGTGACAAGTCCGGCATGAGGGTGGATTGACATCCTCCGCTTGCTCACCCGCTGCCAACGGCGAACCACTTTCGGAATTCGGCTCGTTCGACTAGAATCGCATTACGAGGTTTTACGATGCCGCCTCGCGACATTTGACACTCGACCGCGATGGGTCGTACTTCTATCTGCATAGCTACACCACGAGATACTGCCATGATGACGATCCCCGGTCAGTTGAACCCCTCGCCGCGACTCCTCCTCGGGCCTGGCCCCAGCGATGCGCACCCGCGCGTGCTGTCCGCCATGACGACGCCGCTACTCGGGCACCTCGACCCGCAGTTCCTCGAGATGATGAACGAAACCCAGGAGATGATGCGCGAAGTTTTCCGCACCAAGAACAAACTCACGTTCCCCGTGTCCGCAACGGGCAGTGCGGGCATGGAGTGTTGCCTCGTCAACCTCATCGAGCCGGGCGATAAAGCGGTCATTTGCCCCAAGGGGTACTTCGGCAACCGGATGCTCGATATGGCCGGTCGTTGCGGTGCGCAAGTGACGGAACTGCGACAAGAATGGGGCAAGGCATTCGACCTCAACCGCATCCGCGAAACGCTACAAGCCGTGCGTCCCAAAGTCCTCGGCATCGTTCACGCGGAAACTTCCACTGGCGTGCTGCAACCGATCGACCAACTCGGCAAACTCTGCCACGAATTCGATACGCTGCTGGTCGTCGATGCCGTCACGTCGCTCGGTTGCGTGCCGGTGAACGTCGACGAATGGGAGATCGACGCGATCTTCAGTTGTTCGCAAAAGGGCCTCGGCTGCCCACCGGGACTGTCGCCCGTTTCGTTCAGCGATCGCGCCGTGGCCGCACTGAATGCCCGCAAAACGAAAGTTCAGAGTTGGTACCTCGACCTGTCGATCGTGCAAAGTTATTGGGGCGGCGAACGGGCGTACCACCACACGGGGCCGATCTCGATGATCTACGCGATTCGCGAAGGTTTGCGGATCGTCCTTGAAGAAGGCTTGGAGAACCGCTTCGCTCGCCACGCACGAAACTACAAAGCCTTACGCGCCGGCCTGGAAGCGATGGGCCTGAGCTACACCGCCGATACCGCCGTGCAGTTGCCGCAGTTGAACGCGGTGCGAATCCCCGCTGGTATCGACGATATGGCTTGCCGCAAGCGGATGCTCAACGACTTCGGCATCGAGATCGGCGGCGGCCTCGGCGACTTTAAGGGCAAAGCGTGGCGGATCGGTTTGATGGGCTACAACAGCAAGCCGAGCAGCGTGCTACTCGTACTCTCCGCACTCGAACAAGTGCTACGCGGCGCAGGCGGCAACGTCGAACCGGGCGTCGGTGTCGCCGCCGCCGAACGCGCCTACGCGAGCATGAACTAAGCACACACCGAACATCGGATGACGATGGGTACGCCGCTCGAAACGAAGTTATGTTCGGCCGACGAAGCCGTGATGCAGATTCAAAACGGGATGACCGTCGCCTGCGGTGGCTTCGTCGGCGCGGGACATCCGGAAGCCCTTTCTACCGCTCTCGAACGGCGGTTTCTTTCGCAAAAGCAGCCTTGCGATTTGACGTTGGTGTATGCCGCAGGGCAGGGCGATGGAAAGTGCCGCGGACTGAACCACCTCGCACATGTCGGCTTGCTACGAAGGGTAATCGGTGGCCATTGGGGGCTATGTCCGCGACTGGGTCAGTTAGCGTTAGGCGGCGAGATTGAAGCGTACAATTTTCCGCAAGGCGTGATCTGTCACTTGATGCGCGACATTGCGGCGGGCCGTCCGGGTTGCGTGACGCACGTGGGGCTGGGCACGTTCATCGACCCGTTAAACGGGGGCGGCAAGCTCAACGCCATCACGACCGAAGACCTCGTCGAACGGGTGATGTTACGAGGCAAAACGTGGTTGTTGTACCATGCGTTTCCCGTTCATGCGGGTCTGATTCGCGCAACGGCAGCCGATCCGTTCGGCAACCTGATCATGGATGAAGAAGCCATCATTGGCGATGCGTTGCCGATCGCGCAGGCCGCGCACAATCGTGGTGGGCCGGTGATTGCGCAAGTCCGCAAAATTCTGGACCGACCCGCCCCACCGCAACACGTTCGCGTCCCCGGTCGGCTCGTTTCGCACATCGTGCTCGCCGAAGAACGCGATCACTGGCAGACGTTCGGCGAATTATTCAACCCGGCGTATTGCTCGCCGGCAAGCGTTTCGCCGCACGATTTGCAGGAACAATCGCAACGGCTACCCGCGATCCGTCGCATCATTGCACTGCGAGCGTGCGACGAACTGCAACCGGGATCCATCGCGAACTTGGGCATCGGCCTTCCCGAAGGGATCGCGCTCGTGGCATCCGAACGCGGTCTGTTGGCCGATGTGACGCTCACCGTGGAGAGCGGCCCGATCGGCGGCGTGCCCGCAGGCGGTTTGAGTTTCGGCGCGGCGAGCTACCCACAGGCGATCGTCGATCAGCCATCGCAGTTCGACTTTTACGATGGCGGCGGGCTGGACTTCGCAGCGCTCGGTGCGGCACAGGTCGACCGGCACGGCAACGTCAACGTATCGCGTTTCGGCAGCCGATTCGCAGGGGTGGGCGGGTTCGTCAACATCTCGCAGAACGCGCGGAAACTCGTCTTCTGCGGAACTTTGACGACCGATGGCCTGGAAGTCGCGTTCGAGAATGGAGCCGTACGAATCGTGACGGAAGGCCGCGTCGCGAAGTTTGTGCGTCGCGTCGAACAAGTCTCGTTCAGTGGGCCGGTGGCACGCGAATCGAATCGGGACGTGATCTTCATCACCGAACGGGCCGTATTTCGGCTCGTCCCCGAAGGCATCGAATTGATCGAAGTCGCACCCGGAATCGACATCACTCGCGATGTCGTCGAACGGATGGAATTCGAGCCGATCATCCGCAACGTCGGCATAATGCCGATCCGGCTTAATATCGGCAATCGAGGCCGAACGTGAGGCCTTGCACCCAGAAGTCGCCGCGGTGGAACAGCACGGCAGGGCGTTCTTGCACGACGGCTTGCGATTGAGCGGAACTGGTCGCGACGGAGATGCCGTTGGGGTCGAGCGTGCGATCAACTTGATCGCCGGGGCGGATTGCGTCGCTGAGGTAGAGGAAGTTGTAGCCGACGTACATTCGCGATTTATCGTTGAATTTCAGGCCAAATTTCACCTGCGCTTCGGGCAGAACCGCGAACGCGGAACGCACGATTCGCCCACTGTTGGACGCCTGAACGAGCACGCCCGACGGGTACGATTGCAACAATGGCAGTGCAGCCCCCGCCGTGATGATCGACGTTTGACCGCTCGTACGAAGCACTTCAATCGTTTGGCCGAGTGCCACTTTCCCAACGACTTCGACGAACAGCGAGCCGTTCGAGTATGCCGATTCCAGCCCGAGTTGTCCGCCGTGGAAGCGGTTGTGCGCATCGATCTGATCGGCAACGGTAGACACGATTCCTGGATTCGCGAACGATGGTATGCGGTACGCCGTCTGTTCGACCCGCAGCCCCTCGTTCGCCTGAAAATAACGATACCCCGCGAGAATGCTGACGTGCGAACGCGGACCACTCTGAACGTGTGCCACACCGGTCACTTCCCAGCCACTCACCCGCATCGTCGTACTCACGTTCACCAAGCCGCTAATCGCGCCGGGGAACGAGGTAATCAGCACGTCGTCCTGGCCCGTTCGCGAATTGTGAAACGGGCGACCGATCGCGGGATATCGCGACAAATTTTCCGCGAATGGTTCGTTGAATGTGCGCGTGCCGAGAAACAGGTACGTGAACTCCATGCCGAGCCAATTATCTGTGGAAATCGAATTGCCCCAAGTGAATCGCCCGCCCGCGTGTTCTTGCGTGTCGAGCGAACGATTGCCGGCGAGGATCACCGTGTTCGGCTGTCCGAGAATCGGCGGCAACGCGGCACGGCTACCCGTTACGAGCGGCGGCAGCGGTTGCGCTTTCGGCCACCAAAACAGGAGATCGTACTTCGACCACACATGAGGGTAGCCATTCGCCGGCGCAGTGATTTCCGGCGTCGGTGGTGTCTCGACCGCAGGCGGGATCGGTTCGATCTTCGGAGCCGATTCGGGAACGACGACCGATTGCAAAGGCTTCGAGACCGGCGTGCCGTTCGGCACCAAAATTGGTTCCACCGCAGTCACGAGCGTTATCGGCGGGAGTTCGACCACCGGCATCGGAATCGGCGGAAGCTGGCCGCGTGCGAACCCGACGGCTAATGCCAACACAATCATCGAGTTCGCAAATCGCATGGCGATCCCCGTTACGAGGACATCGTACACACGACATATGCCCCGAACCGGGTCGCGTGTCCAGATGAGTCGCAGGATGTCGAAACGTGCCCCAAGGTGTTACTGCGGTTTCCGTGCTAATAAGATGATGTCTGTCTTGCCCGTGGAAAATGGAGTTCCTTCGCATGTGTGGAATTATTGGGTTTACCGGTCGCACGGAAGCGTCGCCGATCTTGCTCGAGGGTTTGCGGCGTTTGGAGTATCGCGGTTACGACAGTGCGGGGATGGTCACGGGTACGGGGAAGACGCTGCACCTACGCAAGAAGGCGGGGCGGATCGCCGAACTGACGAAGGCGGTTCACGCGGACCCCGCACCGGGCCAGTTCGGCATCAGCCATACGCGCTGGGCCACGCATGGCGGCGCGACGGATCGGAACGCGCACCCGCACACCGACGCCACCGGCACGATTGCCGTCGTTCACAACGGCGTCATAGAAAATTACATGAGCCTGAAGCACAAACTCCAGGCCGACGGCATCGAGTTTCGCTCGGACACCGACACCGAAGTGCTTGCGCATCTCATCTCGCGGTACTACCAGGGCGACTTGATGCAGGCGGTGCGGTTCGCACTCGACTTCGTCAAAGGAACCTACGGCATCGCGGTCATGGCGCAGAACGAACCGGGCGTCATCGTCGGGGCGCGGCTCGGCAGCCCGCTCGTCATCGGCATCGGCCCCAACGGCCACTACCTCGCCTCCGATGCCAACGCCTTCGCCGGGTACGCGGACAAAGTCGTCTACCTCAACGATCGCCAGATTTGCCAACTCGATCAAGAATCGTGGGTCATTCGCAACCAAGATCTCGACACGGTCGATGCGCCGATTCAGGACATCAAGCACTTCCTCGGCGAAGGCGATGCGGAGATCGGCGACTACCCGCACTTCATGCTGAAGGAAATTTACGAGCAACCCGAGACGATCGCGAATGCGATGCGCGGCCGCCTCGACGAAAGCAACTGGACGGCACATTTCGGCGGGATGAACCTAACGCCGAAGCAACTGCGAAGCCTCGACCGCGTCGTGATGACGGCGTGCGGGACGAGCTATCACTCGTGCCTCGTCGGCGAATATCTCTTCGAGGAACTCGCACGGATTCCGGTCGAAGTCGAGTACGCCAGCGAACTGCGTTACCGCAACCCGCCGATGGACCGCAACACCTTCACGCTCGCGGTGACGCAGTCCGGGGAAACCGCCGACACGCTGGCCGCGATGCGGGAATCGAAGCGGATGGGCCACCCGACGCTCGCGATTTGTAACGTCGTCGGCAGCACGATTGCCCGCGAAGCCGATGGCGGCGTGTACTTGCACGCGGGGCCGGAAATCGGCGTGGCCAGCACGAAGGCGTTCACGTCGCAGACGATCGTGCTGACGATGCTCGCGTTATATTTCGGCCGAATGCGGCACCTGTCGAGCACGCAAGGGATGCGCATTATCGAGGAACTGCACGCGCTACCCGATGCGGTGCGCAAGACGCTGAAGTGCCACGAGCAAGTGAAGAAGATCGCGAAGAAATACGCGCACATGCGGAACTGCCTGTACCTCGGGCGGCAGTACCTGTACCCGGTGGCGCTCGAAGGCGCGTTGAAATTGAAGGAAATCAGCTACATCCACGCCGAGGGTTACCCCGCTGCCGAGATGAAGCACGGCCCGATCGCGCTCGTCGATGCCGACACGCCGAGCGTGTTCCTCGTGCCGCGCGGCAATGTCTTCGATAAGGTCATGTCGAACATGCAGGAGATCAAAGCGCGAGGCGGTCCGGTGATTGCGATTTGTAGCGAAGGCGACCGCGAAGTGGCCGAGATTGCTGACGATATGATCACAGTCCCCGACGTCGTCGAGTACCTGCAACCGATCATCGTGTCGATCCCGCTGCAACTGCTGGCGTACGAAATCGCTGTGTTACGCGGCTGCGATGTGGACAAGCCGCGGAACCTAGCAAAGAGTGTGACGGTGGAGTGACGCCTCAACGAGCCTCAACGAGCCGCCGGGCTTGTCCCGGCGGGAGTGGTCGAATTACGTCGTGCCTTCCTTCGCACGGCGGAGATACTTGCCGTCTTCGGTCTGCACGGTAATCAGTTCGTTTACGACGATGAACGACGGCACTTGTAGTATCAGTCCGGTTTCGAGCGTGGCGGGTTTCGTCTGGGCGGCGGCTGTGGCCCCCTTGATACCTGGCTCGGTCTCGATGACTTTCAACGTCACCGTTTGCGGCAGTTCCATGTCGAGCGCTTTGCCGTCGTAGAACGTGATTTTGCACGTATCGTTTTCGCGAAGGTACATGATCTTA
>JAYSKW010000135.1:0-2551 GCA_043726085.1 Limnoglobus sp. | reverse complement strand
GACTTTAAGGGCGCGAATGTCGAGATCGCGTTCGACCCACAATACCTGATCGAAATGCTCCGCGCCGTCGAAGGCGAGCCGTTTTTGAAACTCGAAATGACCGACGGCCAACGCCCCGCCGTCTTCCGCGTCGGCGATTACCTGTACCTCGTCATGCCACTGGCAAACTGAGTTCAAAACAGAATTTTAACCGCAGAGTTCGCAGAGAACGCCGAGTAAGAATTTACGATTTCACTTCTCTGCTTTCTTTGCGGCCTCTGCGGTTAATGTCTTGTTTCTCCGTTTGAAACGGGTTTTTATGGCCGACCCGAAGCGAGTCGAAACTGCGCCGGAGAGTCTCGCCGATATTCTCGGTCGGATGTTCACTGCACGTGGCTGGGGCCGGAAGTCCGAACGCCAGCAACTCGAATTCGCCTGGGCCGAAGTTGCGGGCGAAGACCTGATCAAAAACACGCGCGTGCTCGCCATGCGGCGGGGCGTTCTCGAAATCGACGTCCGCAACGGCGTACTGCTGCAAGAACTGACGCAGTTCCACAAGCGACGCCTCATGGACGCGATGCGCAAGAAGTTACCCGGCACCAAACTCACCGACATGAAGTTCCGCGCCGGAACGTGGTGACGCTGTAGTGGTGAGTGTTTTTACCTTAGAATTCAAAACCGAAGAGTATCTCGCATGAGCACGGAAACGAAAGTCGTCGTCGATACGAGCTACACCGACGCCAACGTGAAGACGTTGAAGGATGCGGCACACATTCGCCAGAATCCGGGAATGTATGTTGGCAATACGAGCAGTTCGGGTTTGCACCACATTGTGTATGAAGTCGTGTATAACTCGGTCGATGAGGCGCTCGTCGGATATTGCAAGCAGATTAAAATCGTCTTGCACGTCGATGGCTCGTGTACCGTCGCCGACGATGGCCGCGGTATCCCCGTTGGCATCAAGGCCGAAACGGGTCGCTCGACGCTCGAGGAAGTGCTCACCGTTGCGGGTTCGAGCGGCAAGTTCGACAACGCCGCTTACCGCGTGTCGGCCGGGTTGCACGGCATGGGTGCGAAGGCGATGAACGCGCTCTCCGAATGGTGCGAAGCCGAGGTGCGCCGCGACGGCCGCGTCTATCAGATGACCTTTGAACGCGGGTACGCCAAGACGAAGATCAAGGACATCGGGCCGTCCCCCGTCGGCGTGACCGGCACGACGATTCGCTTCATGCCGGACAAGGAAATCTTCGGCGACCTCACCTTCGTGTACGACATGCTCGCGGACCGCTTCCGCCAGATTGCCTACTTGAATCGCGGCTTGAACATCAGCATCCTCGACGAACGCGAAGGCCGCTCGGATGTCTTCTACACCGAGGCGGGCATCGCCGATTACGTTGCATACCTGAACCGCGATGAAAAGGTCGTTCACAATCCGCCGATCTACGCCCGCAAAGACGTCGATGGCGTGCTGGTCGAAGTCTCGATCCAATACACGATCAGCGAAAGCCAGATCGAAGAGTGCTTCGCGAACAACGCCTACAATCGCGATGGCGGCACGCACCTCACAGGCTTCCGTAGCGGCCTGACGCGCGCCGTCACCAAGTACGGCAAAGACAATAACATCTTCAAGGAAGGCATCGAGCTACGCGGCGACGACTTCCGCGAAGGTCTCACCGCCGTCATCAGCATCGCGCACCCCGACCCGATCTTTGAATCGCAGATCAAAGTCCGCCTCAACAACCCCGAAGTCGATGGCATCGTTTCGAGCGTCGTGTACGAATTCCTGACGGACTACCTCGAGAAGAACCCCAAAGAAGGCACGCTGATTTGCAAGCGCGTGATCCTCTCGGCGGAGGCGCGAATCGCCGCGAAGAAGGCCCGTGAAAACATTAAGATCCGCAGCGGGATCCTCAACGGTGGCGGCCTGCCCGGCAAGCTGATGGACTGCACGACCCGCGAACGCGACAAGAGCGAACTGTTCCTCGTCGAAGGCGATTCGGCAGGCGGTTCTGCCGAAAGCGGACGCGACCGCATGTACCAAGCCGTGCTGCCCCTTCGCGGGAAAGTGCTCAACGTCGAACGCGCCAAGCTCGAGAAACTGCTGAAAAACGAGGAAATTACCAACCTCATCTCCGCGATCGGTATCGACATCGGCAACGATACCGACATCGCGAAAGTGCGTTACGGCAAGATCGTCATCCTCACCGATGCCGACGTCGACGGCCAGCACATTCGCACGCTGTTGCTCACGTTCTTCTTCCGCCAGATGCGCAAACTCATCGAGAACGGCAACCTCTACGTTGCGCGGCCGCCGCTATTCAAAGTGACGCAGAAGCGCGAAGTCCGCTTCGTGCAAACCCGCGCCGAAATGGGCATCGAGCTGATGAGCCGCGGTCTGAAGGATACCACGCTCGTCGTCTCGAAAGACGCCACTTCACGGACGCTGATTGCCGACGAATTGAAGAAGCTGTTCCCAGTGATCGAAGAGATCGACACCGCATCGCACACGCTCGAACGCCGTGGCCACACGCTCGAATCGTTCCTGAAACGCTACGACATCGCGAAAGGCGGC
>JAYSKW010000134.1:0-13442 GCA_043726085.1 Limnoglobus sp. | reverse complement strand
GTAAACGCGGCCACTGCCATCGATCGTCAGATCGTTCGGCGAGTTGAACTTCTTGCCGTTCCATGCGTCAGCAAGGGTCGTCACTTTGCCGTTGCGATCCGTAATGCTGATGCGGCGATTGCCGCCGACATTGGCACCTTCGCAGGCGAGTAACCGGCCAACAGGATCGAACTTCAGGCCATTGGTTCGCCCGCCAGGATCGCGGAAGACCGTCGTTTTGTTCGTGGCGGGGTCATACTTCATCAGGCGATTGCCGATGTCCGAAAAATAGATGCAACCATCCGGCCCCGGCGTCGTGCCTTCGGTGAATTCGCCTTCATTCCAAAGTAAATCGAGCTTCGCACCCGGTGCAAGAAACGTCGGCAGGCTCACCGGCTTCGCTTTGATGAACTGCCACCGTTCGTCGAACAACCCGGCATCGACGACCTCGACTGCAGCGGGGTCGGCCTTCGTCGGCTTCGGTTTCAGCACCGCCCAATCGCCGAGCCGCGGGTAGAGTTGTGCATTCGTGCCAGTGAGCTCCGCCGCATGGAAACTGTGCCCGCTGTTGATGACGATGTATCGGCCGACCTGCGAGGGGAACGGGTAAATCATCGCCGGGACGTGCGTCTTCGGGTCGTACGTTTTACCGTTGACGACAAGCGCGTCTTTGGTCCAAGTGATCGGTAATTTACCGACGACTTTGGCAATGGTCGAGTTGCTAGCCGGATCTCCGAAGAGTATCAAGTTCTCCGGTTTCGCACGTGTCCGATCGCGTGTATCGTTAGTTCCCTCTGGCAGTTTCCCCCTGAAAAACTTATTCCATTCGCTGCGAAACTGATTCAATCTGGCTGCGGTAAATGCGTCGGATTCTGGCGTCCAACCAATCGCCGTTGGCGGAACGACCACGAATGGGTCGATGAACGCATCATCGATTGGCCCTTGATGTTCAAAAACTTTCTCGGGTGAACGCGGTATAAAGCGGTAATCGATAGCAGCCCACTTACCATCTGTTTTTTGAAGCAAGACTCCGTCTTTGTTACCGGCGAAGGAAACCTCTTGCCCATCGATCTTTGCGGACGTGTGCAACGGATAACCGGCTATTTGGCTGCTTAACAGTCGAACCCGGCGGATGTTCTTCGTCGTGAGTTCGAGTTTCGTTTTCGTCCAGGTTCCATCGAATACGGCGCGTTCGTAATGCGCGTCGAGTGCTTCAATTCTCGCCCATGATGCCGTGTTATAGCGAAGCGTGTACGTCACGAAATGGACGGTTTCGTTCCAGCCGCGGGGCTTCGTCAGGTGCTTGCGATACTCGTCATCGCACTTTGCGAACCATTCGGGTGGCTGCTTGTGTTCGAGGCCGGGCGCGACGATGTGCGTCATCTTTTTGGAGAAATTCGGAATCGCTTTCAGTACGTTTTCGATGTTATCCGCAGCGGCTTTCTGTGGGTCGATCTCGCCGGAGTAGGCAACGATTGGCAGGTTGAACGCATTCTCCGCGTAATCGACGGCATCGTAAATGTGCAGGCATGCTTCCTGATAATCGGGCAACTTCGCAGGCAGGTTCTTTATGTAACCGCGAGTGGTGGTGAACCCCGCGCCGGGGCCGATGACCGCGAACGAAAACGGATAATGCAGTCCGATGTGCCACGTACCCGCACCGCCCATCGAAAAGCCACGCAGGACGATTTTCTCAACATCGAAAGGCATACCTCGCGTTTTACCATCGACGGTCGAAAAACTACGTGTGGCTTCCATTACATCGGTTTCACCGGCCCAACGATACGCATTGTTACCGCGACCGTACGGTTCCAGCACGATGTAGTCTGGCCCCTTCACCATCGGCTTTGCGTTCTCGGCACTCGCGATGAACTTCACTTCGGTCAACGTCTGATCGCGACCGTGCAACACGATGTCCAACCGATGCGACTTCGCATTCTCGGCGGTGTACCCGATGGGCAACGTCACTTTGAATGGCTGAACGGAGTGATCGATATCGGAGTAAAACCCGCGAATTATCGGCTTGCCGCGCAGTTCGAGCCACGGGGCTTTACCGTCGGCGACGGCCTTTGCGCGTGCCAGACCGGCATCGAGTGTCAGCAGCGTTTGCTTGCCAGAATCCTTCGTGAAGTATTCGCCGTGCCGCACGATCCACTCGGCCGCCTTCAGGTAGATTTCGACATCGGCTTTTCGCGTGATCGGTGTCTCTTTCGGCAACGCGGCAAAGGCGTCGCGGAGTGCGATCGTCTTCGCTTCGATCTGTTCGAGGACGTCCGGATCGACGGGCACCGCGTTCGCCGGGGCGAAATTCGGCTGCGCGAATGCCACCGATGACATGCATAAGATAGCAAGGAGGGAACGGAGCACGGCGAGTCTCGTGGGGTTGCGGTCGAGTTCCCCAAAGGTAACGACTTTTGGCACGTCTCGCAAGCAGGCGTTTCATGGGTACAATCTTTTCAGAGTCTGAGCGGGACGCAGCTTCGCGTGTGCGGGCTGACTGCTCGGGCCAATACTGAGGGTGTCGAAAATGTTTCTCAAATTGTTTGCGATCTGTTTCATCGGGCTGGCGATGGTGGCGGCCAACGGGGCATGCGCGGCCAATCCGCTCGTGGTCATCGAGACTTCGCTCGGCAAGATCAAAGTCGAGTTGTACGAAGATAAGGCACCGGTCACGGTGAAGAACTTCCTCGCTTACACCGAAGACAAGTTCTACGACGGGACGATTTTCCACCGCGTGATGGGCAAGGAAAACTCGGGCCGCGATTTCATGATTCAAGGTGGTGGCCACACGCCGGACTTGAAGGAGAAGGACAACAAGAAGAAGTCGATCAAGAACGAATCGTCGAACGGCTTATCGAATGCACGCGGGACAATCGCGATGGCCCGCACTAGCGACCCGGATAGCGCGACCTGCCAGTTCTACATCAACGTCGCCGACAACACCGGCCTCGACAAAGCCAACGACGACGCGGGGCACGGCTACTGCGTGTTCGGTCGCGTGACCGAAGGCATGGACATCGTCGACAAGATCAAGGCCGTACCCACCGTCAAGCGCGGCGGCCAAGGCAACTTGCCGAAGGAAGACATCGTCATCAAGAGTGTACGAGTGGATAAGTAGTTTTTACGCCACTACTCCGAGGGTTCGATGATTGCGGTCATCGAACCTTCGCATCTCGGAATCGTTGGGTCTGGGCCGTAGGCGTGAATCTGTTCTTGCTTGAGTTCGGCATGTTCTTTAGACGTTGTCAGCACGACGGCACGCCCTTGCTTATCTACCTGTTCCGCGAGCTTGTAGCCCTTTTCCACCGGGTGGTTGAAAAGTTCCTTGAGCAACAAAATCACGTAGGCGTAACTGTGATCGTCGTCGTTTAAGAGAATGACGTGGTACGGCGGTTGACGCCGCGTACGCGTTTCACTTTCCGTTTCGATTTCGGGTAGCGTTGCGGTCTGGCTCATGCGGTGGTCCTGCCGTGCGGGTGAAAGCACATTGTAACCGTCGTGGCATATGCTGCAATGGACTACTTTCCGTTCGTGAGTTTTGGCACTTCGTGCGAACCAGCGGAGAGTTCAGGCGTCAATCGACCGAAACACGCGATGGCAATATCGTCGTTCTGCGGTCGCCCGTTCGCATGTTTCCGCACGGAAGTGATGAGCCGTTCGCCGATGACGACCGGACGGTTGGCCGGTCCCGTTGGCGACGGGTCGAAGATCGCTTTACTCACGCCAATCATCTCGAACATATCGCCCGCCGGCGACATCGCATCGGAGACGCCATCGGTGAACAATAAGATGTTGTCACCTTCTTCGAGTTCGAGTTCTATCGATTGATATTCAAAGCCAGTGACGAGGCCGAGCGGTAACCCGCTGAGGTCGTTGGTAATCACTTCGTCGAACGATTTATCCGACATCCTAAAGCGGTTCGGGTTGATGTGTCCCGCGTTCACCAGGATGACCTTGTGTGTCATCGGGTTCAAGATCATCGCGGCCATCGTTACGAATCGATCGCCGATCCCACCGCGAATGAGTTGCTCGTTGAGTAGGTTGACAGCGGCAGCCAAGCTCGGTTGCGTGAGGATGCAGTAGCGGGCTTCGGCACTCAGTTTCGCCATAAGAAGCGAAGCGGGCACGCCCTTCCCTGCCACATCGCCGAGCATGATCGCGATGCGACCATCGGGCAACGTGATGAGATCGTAGTAATCGCCACCGACGGTTTGCGCAGCACTGTAGACGGCGTAAAATTCGTAACCCTGCGCGACGGGCATGTCCTTGGGCAGGAAGCCGAGTTGCACTTTCTTCGCGATTTCGATCTCGTTTTGCTGCTTCTCCCGCGCCATGTTGTTTTCTTGGTACGTCGCCTTTTCAATCGCCACTGAAGCGAGGTTCGCGACGATGAGTAACATTTTCAGGTCGTCTTCGCGGAACTTCTTGCTGCGGTCTTGCGTGTCGAGTTGCAGTGCGCCGATGGCAATGCCTTCGGTAGAAACGAGCGGTACGCACATCACCGACCGTATACGGAACTCGGCGATCGACTGCGCCGCGCCCATCGCGGCATCGGACGAGGCATCTTCGCTGAGGTACGCCGTCTGCGATTCCATGCATTTCCGCACGATCGTCTTGCTAAAACGGTGGTCGTCGCCGGGCGTCGAGCGTCGTGCCTTCACGACTTTCGGAATGAGCTTCGTGCCTTCGCTGAGGATGATGAAGCAACGGTCCGCCTGACGGAACACTCCGAGAATGCTATCGGCAATGATGTTCAAAAGCGGGTCGAGTTCGTTCGCCTTCGACAGCGCGACGCTGATATCGAGTAGTGCACGCAATTTATCGTTCGGCTGCGCACCGAGCAGTTCCGCAGTCGGTCGAACGGCCACGGTCGATTCGACATTGCTCATGTCGGCAAGGTCGGTACCGTCGGCAGTTTCTTCGTGTTCGACTTCACCGGGTCCGAACTCGCGTGGGAGTTTCAGTCGCGGTTTGGCAGCCGCAACGGCTTTCTCGTCTTGGTAGAGATACTGGAAATCGCAAATCTTAATTCGGTCGTCGTGTTTCAGATGATGCGGTGCGGTGATCGCACGATTATTCACGAATGTGCCGTTTCGGCTATTGAGGTCTTCGATGAAGAACTCGCCATTTTTAATGATGATTTTCGAGTGCTGCCGACTGACCGCATGATTCGGAACGACGATCCCGCACTTATCTTCCCGACCGAGAATCACCTCTTGCGCCTTCAAAATATGTGTCTCGGAGGCACCGGTCGAGCCGGGCGATTTGATCAGAATAAGGGTCGGCATGGCGTTCATCCGAAGCAGCGGAAGGTCTATCGAGTAAGATTTTACCGAGATTCCGAACGTCGTGCAAGAAATCCGTAGTGCGAGTTCCACAGGTTTAGGGCGGAAAGCGACTAGAATGCCATTGAACACCCCAAGGAGCCGACCTATGCCGAAGAAACCGCGTTCGCGGGCTGCATCACTGAAGACCGTTGGAGGGATCCTCGGCGTTGGGCTGGATAACTCCGATGGCGAGAAGCGGGTGACGCGCACCGAAGAGATGGTGCTTCTCGGCGGTTCGCGCGAAACGCACGAACGGATGCAGGAGACTGCAATTCGCTTCAGCGAGAGTTTGGAAAAACGTGGCAAACGGCTCGAAGAGACTTCGGTGGAAGAAGTCGTCGATCTGCTACGCGAGGCATCCGAAAAAACCAAGTGACAGTCAAACCCTTTTATCACTTTGGCGAATAGCCGTTCGCGAAACCTTTCCCCGCTATGTCAGGTATCTCTCGCCGAGGGTTCCCGTGGCCGACGTTGCCGACACCGAGCTTGTCCGTCGCTGTGCCAGTGGCGAAGTCGGCGCGATGC
The DNA here is from genome assembly GCA_043726085.1 of Limnoglobus sp. Classification (GTDB taxonomy): domain Bacteria; phylum Planctomycetota; class Planctomycetia; order Gemmatales; family Gemmataceae; genus Limnoglobus. Next base: position 7,611 of record JAYSKW010000134.1, on the reverse strand, counting down.
GGGAACTCGTGCAGCGATTCCAGGACGATGTTTTCGGCGTCAGCGTACGAATGTTACGGAATGCCCACGATGCGGAAGATGTCTCGCAAGAGGTGTTTCTGCGGGTTTTTCGCAGTTTGCACCGCTGGGATCTCGAGCGTCCGTTACGACCGTGGGTACTGACGATTGCGGTGAATCGCTGCCGTACGGCACTCTCGAAGCGGAGCAAACTGCCGGAGCTGGTCGATTATTTGCAAGAGTCCGCCGCCGCCGTGCCCGACACCGATGGCAACGAATTGACGGTTGAGATTCGTGCAGCCGTCGAAGAACTTCGACCCGATTACCGCGAAGTGTTCGTACTGTTCCACGAACGCGGCCAGAGTTACGAGGAAATTTCCGAAGTCGTCGATCGGCCCGTTGGCACGATTAAAACGTGGCTGCACCGGGCACGTGCCGAGCTTCTGGATCGCCTGAAACGCAGAGGTTTCGTCCCGCCCGAACCGACCCGCGCGAAAGCGCCGTGAACCTATGAACGAAGTGAACTCGAACTCCGAATGCGAACGCATCGCTGCGTTGGTGACCCGCGTACTCGATCGCGAAGCGGCTGTGGAGAAGTTATCCGATGATTCGCACTTGGCCGAATGTGCGGCGTGCCGAGAGATGGTTGCCATCGTCGAACAATTCGCGTTGCCAACGCCGAAGCCTTCGATGTTGTTTACGGAGTGTGTCGTGCGTGCGGCGGATCGCGACTACCGGCAACGTCGGCGAACCCGCTGGATGGTGCGAAGCGGCGCGATGGCAATGGCGGCCTCGGTGTTGGTGGCCGTGGTGGCTATGAAACCGTGGGCAGCGAAACCGAACGAAATTGTGCAATTACCGGAAGTGAAATCGACCGTGAAACCGGTGAAGATCGAGCAATCGTTCGCGGAAGCGGGTTCGGCATTCGTGTCGATCACGCGGAAAGCGACTGATCAATCGTTGGCCCCCGCCGTCAACTGGATCGCCAGCCGCGATGCGACTGTGCCTGCCGAACGCACAGAAATTCGCACGTTGGCGAACCTCCCGAATGCCGCGAAAGATGGCATCGAGCCGATCGCAAACACCACGAAACGTGCGTTTAATCTGTTTGTCCGCGATGTCGCGGGTTTGACTGCGTCCGGCAAAATGAAGTCGTAACCCCAACGCGGATCGCCCATGCGAGTTACCCGATACGCCACCCTGGTTCTCATCGCGTTGGCCTGCCTGCCGACGGCCCGCGCCGTGAATCCGGCACGCGATGAGCTTTTGAAACTCGTACCGCCCAACACGGCAGTTTGCCTCGTGGTGCAAGGCCTCCGCGAACGCGCCAAAGCGATCGGTGAATCGCCCTTTTCCACGTGGGTGGCCGAGAAGTTCGCTCCGCTCGTGAACGCATCCGGTGATATTCAGAAGATTCGCGACACCGAGAAAATCCTGACCGCGATACTCGGCATCAGCACCGCCGACCTTCGCGACGAACTCCTCGGCGATGCGATCGTGCTCGCGTATCAACCGGGGCCGCCGGGCAAACCGGATGCGGAAAGCGGTTCGATTCTGTTAAAGGCACGCAACCCGGAAACGCTTCGCAAACTAATCGATAAGTTCAACGCGGCCCAGAAGGATGGCGGCGAACTGACCGAAGTGGTCGAACGCACGCATCGTGAACGGACGTATCAGCGGCGCGTCAAATCGAACGGCAAATCCGAGTATTACATCCTCGATGGTGGCCTGTTTGTGTTCGCGGCGCAAGAATTCGCAATTACGGCTGTGATCGATCAGCAACTCGCGCCTGCGGACAGCGTTCCGCGTGTCGCCAAGGCGATTGCGGATCTCGGCGTCGCCGATGCGTTCCTCGTCTGTTGGGTGAATCCGCGTCGGCTCGATGCGGAGATTCTGGCCCACGCCAAAGCGGCTGAGGAGCCGAAAGATCGTGCGGCACGGGAACAAGTTCGCAAGTTGTGGTCGGCGGTCGATCAATTCGCGATTTATCTCGATGTGCGTAGCGACCTCGAAATCGGTATCGCTGCCACGTACCGCGCCGAAGCGATGCCGCCCGAGTGGAAGAACGCCTTCGACGCCGCCCCTGCCCGTACTGCACTCTGGCAGTCGATCCCCGACGATGCGATGTTCGCGATGACGGGCCATGCCACGGCGAATCAGATTATCGGCTTAATGTTGTCTTTTTCGCCTGAAGCGGACAAGCTATCGGCACGTAAAGAGATCGAGAAAGCGCTGGGTGCAATTGTCGGGAAAGAGAAGCTGCCTGCGGTGTTGTCGGGCGTTGGCCCGGACATTGCGATCTGGGCGGCGAAGCCGAATAAAGGCTTCTTCCCCGCGATCGCGATGGCGGTGCAAGTCGATGCGACCGACCCGTCGGTGCCCGTTGCGGTGAAGAAAGCGGTCGACTTTTACGCGCAGTTCGCACAGTTCGAGTACAACCGCAAAAACGACGATGCCATCGAGCCAATCGACGACAAAACCGGCGGTTGGGACATCACATCGTTCGCCAACCCAAAGCGGTTTCCGCCGGGCGTCTCACCGGCTTACACCATGAAGGATGGCTACCTCCTCTTCGGCAGTTCCCCAGCGGTTGTGCGGTCGTTTGTCGCACCGACGAAGCGTGAAAGTACCACAACCGATGTGCCGCTCGTGCGGGTGTCGGCCACCGCCGTTCGCGAGTATCTCAAAGAGCATCAAACGCCGGTGGTTCAGTGGCTATCGGATGTGCAATCGCGGCCGGTTGACGAGCTTCAGAAGGAACTCAAATCGCTGGCGGACATCCTCGAAGCGTTCGATCGCATCGAACTCGTCGTTCGCGGCAACGGCCAGAAAATCCGCCTCGGGCTGAAAGTGAAGTTCGTGCAATCGCTGGAAAAAGTGACGAAGTAAATCGACGTAAGTCACATTTGCGGACGTTCAAAAACCATGTTTTTCGCGTTTTTTCATCTCGAAATACCCCTTTTTTGATCGCAAACGACTGATCTGTTTCGAGGGTTTTCCCCGTATCTCGAACTCGCGAGGTGGGTTGTGTCGAGTGCTCTCCACTCGGCACTCGGCGAAAGTACCGACCGAAAATCGACCGAGTGCGACACAAAATCGACCGGACGCGACATTTTTGGGTCATTTGGAGACACTTTTGGGTACGTCCGTGCGAGACACGAATTCCGACTTACGTCGAATCGCCTCCGATTTTTTGACTTTGCGATTTCGTATGGGTGCACGGTCGGAAGTGGAAGTCACACGCTCCCGCCAAACAATCGCGTCACGATCTTGCGAAGCTGCGCCGCCTCGGCATACTGATGCTTCTCGGCCGTATCGCGCGCCCAGATGAGATGCTCGCGGGCTTCATCGGATTCGGCTTTCGTTCTCGCAGACTTATTCATCAATGTAATACCGATGTTCGTACGGCACACCGTCATCTCATGCACGTCACTGAGGTGTTCGTAGACGGGGAGAACCTCTGCGCGATAAATCCGCAATGCCTCGTCGATTTGACCGCATTGCTTAAGGATGCCGGCGATCGTACCTAACGATACCGCCTTCGCCCGCATGTCGCCAAAGCGTTCGTATACGGGAAGAACTTCATCGCGATAAATCCGCAAAGCCTCGTGGGTTTGACCGCGTAGCTGGAGAATGTCTGCGATCTGTGCCATCGTGGCCGCCTCCGACTGCACGTCGCCGTGGTCCTGAAATATGATCTTGATGGCTTTAAGAATGTGCAGCGCCTCGTCGGTATGGCCTCTTTGGAAGAAAATGTCGACGATCGTTCCCATCGTTACTGCCTTCGAACGCTCTTCTCCCAGGCGTACGTAGACGGGAAATATTTCTTCGATGCATATACGCAACGCCTCGTCGGTCTGACCGCGATGTCTGAGAATGTTTGCGACCCTCTCCATCGTTACCGCCTTCGCCCTCACGTCTCCAAAGCGTTCAAAGACTGGGATACATTCATTATAATATATGCTTAACGCCTTGTCAGACTCACCCTGTTGCTGGAAAATCTTGGCGATCTGCCCCATCGCAACTGCCTTTTGTTGCACGTCGCCGAGGGTTTGATACAAGTCTGCTGCTTCGCGGTAGAATTTGATACTCCTTTTTAAATCGAATGTTGTATATGCTTCGCCGAGGATAAGCTTTGTTTTCGCTTCCGCCATAGGAGACTTCAAATGTAAATTAACTTCAAGACAGCGTTCGTATAACACCACCCGTTCAGGAGTATTCAAACGGAATTGGTAAAGTTGTGCGCCATTGAGCGAGTAAAGAATGAATTGCATCGCCGCATCCTGATCCCATTCCGCGTGCGCGTTCGCCCACGCCCGACCCGCAGAGATGTTCGCAACTTCGAGATCGTAGGTCGCGAGGCCGTCAGTAAGTGGACCACGATCCGCAATTCTCAACACCTCCACATAATGCCACATAATGCTCCGCGTGACACTGCTGCGCGAGTGCGATGCGGCTGGCACCGGTGCCTTTCAGCGGGTGGCCATCTTCGACGTAGACGAATGCCTGCTGCGCGATCGGCCGGAACAGATCGTGCAGTTCCCAACGACCGCCTTCGGCTTCGAGAATGAGACTGCGCGACAGCAGATTATCGAGTTGTTCGAATGCGATATCGACATCGTCGAAACCCCAGACTGCGGCGGCCGCCGCATCGTCGAAATCGCCGGGAAAGACGCTGAGCGCCTGAAGGCGTGCCGCTTGTTCAGCATCGTCGTGAATGAGATGCGTGACACTCAGGGCCAGAACGGCTTCGACGTTTTCCTCACCATCGAGTTTCAGCATTTCGAGGCGTTTCTTTTTGAGTGCCTCAAGGTAACGTGAAACCGTCCAATTCGATTTCACGCGAAGGAACGTGGCCGCGACGTGCAGCGCGAGTGGCAAACGCGAACAGAGCGTTGCGACTTCGCGGATTTCCTCGTCCGTGCCGCGCGTTTCGCCGGCAATGTTGCGAATCAAGCGTATCGCTTCCACTTCGCTCAGTTTGTCGAGTGGAACCGTCTCGATACCCCGGAGTACGATGAGTTTTCGGCTCGTGATTATGAAGCCGACGCCTTCGGGCCGTTCGTGGATAAGGTCTTCAATTTGTTTGCCGTCTCGCGCGTTATCGAGGATGACGAGCGGTTTGTGCCGGGCCAGCACCGCAAGGTAGCGCGGCCGCAGTTCCACGACGGTATTCGGCAGTGCCTCGGGTGTCGGCCGAAAGCGAGCGATGACATCTTTCATCGCCTGCACGGCCGTAGTTGGCGTATCCGAAAGGCCGTTGAGTGCGAGCTTGATGGCGATTGGGAATCGTTCCTTCACCAATTGTGCGACCCGTTCGGCGAGCCACGTCTTGCCCATGCCGCCCTGCGCCCTGACGGCGGAAATGTTCACGCTGCCACCGGATTCGAGGCGGGCCATGATTGTGGCGAGTTCGACTTCGCGACCGATGAAATTGGGGAGATCGCGCGTCGTGGCGAGCAACGGCCCAGCAGGGGCCAAAGGAACGGCATCGGTGTCCCGCTTCGCTTTCTCACCGTCTGGCGGCAACAGGAAAGGCGATGCGCCATCGATGCCGACTTCGAACACCTCCATGGCGTCGTTGATCCCATTGAAGCGATAAGAATCGTGCGTCATCCACCGAAGGTTTTCGATGTCGCGGACATTCTGGCGGGCATCATCATAGGCATGCCGGGTGAGCAGCGTTTGCCGGCCCATTGCCAGCCCCATGATTCGTGCCGCGACGTTGACCGCCAGCCCGGACACTTGCGGCCCCGCTTTCGCGTCGTCGTACTCGACACCTTCGCCAACGTGGATGCCGACGCGAGATTCAATCGATGTTGCGATTGCCGCATCCCATGTCGTTTCACGAATGGCGCGATGAAAATCCAGAGAACAACGCACGGCATCGCTGGCCGTGGCGAACGTGGCGAGGAATCCATCGCCAGTGAAACTCCGCTCCAGCGATCCGTGGTATTGCTCGACACTTTTGCGAAAGATTCGGTTGTGCGGGTCGAGAAGTTGCTCGGTATAGACGTGATCGCCTAGTTTCTGCTTCCACGATGTGGAACCGACGATGTCGGTAAACAGTAAAGCAAACAACTTCGATTTCGATGCGGCAACGGCTTCCAGCTGTTCCTTGTGCAACTCTTTAACGGACACTCCGAACGCTTCCGCGATCATTTTGAGAGTCGGAAGGCTGACTCGCTTCCCGACTTCTGCGTTTTCCACAGTCCGTTTGGAGAGGCCCGCCTTCTCTGCCAATTCATACTGCGTCCAGCCCCGTTCCGCGCGTAACTCCTTGATTCGCTGAGTGTTGGTTGCGGTGCTTCTGCCGAGTGCGTTGGGCATGACATCTCACTTGTGGCGAACTTGCGGTCGGTATGTGGCGGGCATTGGACGACATCCCCGTGCTTCGACGAGACAATTCCAAAGTCGAGATCGACGCACCGCCGCGAGGCTGGCCACCGAGCGGCAGTCTATTCTATCGCAAAGGGTTTCTCCGATGACTGACATTCTAATCGGATCCGATGAAGATCCGTTCGACCGCTTTCGGATTCTGAAAGAGATTCTGAAAGCACAAGCCGCAAGGTGGGACACCGCATCCGATGCGCAGCCAAACGATGAGATCGTCGAACTGCAAGAAGCCGAGCCGAACATGAAAGCCCGCGCTTGCACGGCCTTCCGCGAGGCGAAGGCAAAGTTCGGCGAGGCCGCCGATCGCGCGTTCACGCTCGTTCTGGCAATGACTCTGCTGGAAGGCGGAAAGGCGATTCTGCGGTTAGTTGTGTAACGCAAACCCCAGCCCACGGACGGTCGTCCGTGGGCTTTGTCGCGTCATAGTGTATTCTTCCCGCGCTTTGTGCAAACGCGATAATCTCTTGGTTTGGTAGCCGCAGATCTTCAGCCTTCTGCGTCACTCTATCATCTACCTCGCCATGGGGCGCTATCGTCGTCGCGGTAGAGGTGCGGTCGGCGATGTTGTTTCATCGCTTCGTAGCACTGGTAGGCGATCAACAACAGAAATAGCGACATTACCGGGCCGGGGATCACGTACAGGAGCCACTCCGGTAGCGATTTCGCGAGGTTGTTCGTCATTTCTCGCGAGCCGAAGTTCATAAGGATGCCGAAGATTCCGAGTGTCAATGCGACGACGAACGAGATTTTTTGCGTCTGGAAGTCGGGCTGTCGCACGTTGCGAATGACTAAGAATTCGCGAAGGATATGCCCGCCATCGAACGGCCAGATCGGCAGCAAGTTGAAGATCGTCCAGTACAGATTCATCATGAACAACGCACCGTAGATCGCAGACGTATAGGCATTGTTGCCGCCCCAGCCAGTCAGGAGATGTGTGCCGTAAACGATGCCGAACAGCGTGGCACCGGCGGCGGGACCGGCGGCGGCGATTCCCATTCTGCGATATGCGGACGGGTTGGTGTAACTGGCGATAGCCATACCGCCGAATGCGAAGAGTTCGATACGAGCGGGCGAGCCGAACCGGCGCATCGCGAGCGCGTGGCCGAGTTCGTGAACGAGTATTGAAATGAAACCGCACGCCACCCAGATCAGGCCGAACTCGATGCCGATCTGGAACCAGTTCTGGCCGAACAGCACCATGCCGAGCCAGAAGAACGG